>JBLRXF010000044.1:0-12693 GCA_047920875.1 Haliea sp.
CTCCCGATTTTGAATTTTTACGGCGTTACAGTGCCGCCGATGGACTTCAGGGAAATAAGTTCAATTTCGGAGCATCATTTTCGGATGGAGATGGATTCCTTTACTTTGGAGGTAGCAGAGGCTATAACAGATTCCACCCCAGCAGAATCCCCTCATCGACCAGCCCTCCTTCGATCAGGATAATTGGAATAAACGTTTCAGATACTAAATCTCGTACAACAACGAATAGTGGAGATATTGAATCAATCCTCCTAAACCACGAAGACCTTTTCATAACCTTCGAATTCAGCGCGCTTGATTATGCGGACCCGGAAAGCACGAGCTATCGGCACAAGCTCATAGGATTCGATACTGATTGGGTAGATATCGGCAGTCGTGGGTCAGCCACCTATACCAGCCTTCCGCCCGGTGAATATGTCTTCCGTGTACAAGCAGTCAATTCGGCAGGAATCTGGAATTACGACGGATTGACTATAGGGCTGGAGGTTATGCCAGCTCCCTGGAGAACATGGTGGGCCTATACGCTTTATCTGATAGCGGCGCTGGTCGCTCTGGCGTGGGCGTTCAGGTATCAGCGGAATAATGTGCTCAGAGATCAGCAATTGGTTCACGCGCAGGAAATGCAGAGGATCGCAGACCGTGTTGCGGACGATCTGCAGGATCAGATCGAGGTTCAGACCAAACTGAGCAGTTCAATGCACTACTACAACAAGCAGCTTCTGTACTGGACAAAGTTCTGTACGGATACAACCGTTGAGTACGAGCCCGCTGACACGGTGCTCGCACATGAGCGAATCAGGTTCCGCCTGGACGTGCTCGAGCTGATTCAGGATTCGCTCTACTATCGGGGCGAGCAACTGTATGTACAACTTCCCAGCTTTGTAACCTCGCTGGTACACGAACTCTGTTCAAACCATCCGGAGCTTGGCAGTCGGCTGACCAGTATCAACGACGTGAAGAGTGATCTCGTGCCTGCCGCGAGAGCCATCCCCATTGCGATCATTTTTGCCGAGCTTTTTGATAATTCATTGAAGCACGCCCTGCCCGGTAAAGGAGCAAACTGTTTCGTTCGGTTTTCGCTGACAATCAACCCGGACATGAGCTCAAGGAGTGATCAATACAAGCTGGTTTATCAGGACGATGGTGATGGCATACCAACTGGGCTGTCCTTCGAATCACCCGAGTCCGCCGGTTTTGCAATAATCCGGCACGCGGCTGCATCGCTTGGTTGCGAGATGGCGATTTCGGACGAAGATCGCAGGCTGGTTTCCGCGAGTTTCGACCTTCCATGGTGATGAAGACATGCCGCTCCGGCATACCTGAACGGGGTTACTGCCCCTGGAACCGGGGAGACCTCTTTTCCCGCTTGGCAGAAAAACCTTCCTGCAGATCCGCGGAGTTCAGGCAGAGGTTCGACAAAGCCTGAGCTTCGTCGCGGTCAATTCGGCCAGAGGCTGCCTGCTGAATGATCTGCTTCATGGCGCGAACGGCCAGAGGCGCCAGGCTTGCCACCTGTTGTGCCAAGGCTTCAGCGGCGTTGTCCAGTGCCGCGGGTTGCACAAGGTGGTCGAGGAAGCCCAGCTGCAGCAAAGCCTCTGCCTCCATTTCCTCTGCCGCCAGAAGCATGCGCTTGGCAGTGCTGACACCAAGGCGCTCGACAAAGCGGTTTATTCCGCTGATGGGGTAACACAGGCCAATCGCAGCGGCGGGGACGCGCAGCTTGCTGCCTGCGATGCCTATTCTAAAGTCACAGCTGAGCGCAAGCTCAACACCACCACCGTAGACGTTGCCATTGATTGCGCAGATGGTGGGGATGGCCAGATGAGCGACCAGGTCCGTCGTTTCCTGAAACTGATCCCCCGACAGGTTGCCGCTACCGAGCTGCTGCAGCGAGGCGCCTGCACAGAAAGTTTTGTCGCCCCAACCGGTGATAATGAGAACGCGCACCTGCTCATCGCCGCTCACAGTCTCGAGATGCTGCTGTATGGCCGCGAGCTGCTCCTGCCCCAGGGCATTGTGCTGGGCAGGATTGTTCAGAACGAGACGTCCGATGTGTCCGGTTCGCTCATAGAGTATTGTGTCTGTCATGCGCGGGATTCTGGCACAGGAGGCAGATTTGCGCCAGAGCGGGTGTCGGGGTCCGCGGTCCCGGTAGACAAGCCAGCGCACGAGGCTGATACTGAAATGGACGATGGAATTCCCACAGGAAAATGCAACGATGCCTGAACGCTGTGGCTGGTGTGGCTCAGATCCACTCTATGTCGCTTACCATGATTCCGAGTGGGGTGTCCCGGTGCGTGACGACAAGACCTTGTTCGAGTTCCTGATTCTTGAGGGAGCGCAGGCGGGGCTCGCCTGGATTACGGTACTGCGGAAACGGGAGGGCTACCGCAAGGCCTTCGACGACTTCGATGCCCGGCGCATGGCAGGCTACAGCGACCGCCGGCTGGAGCGCATTCTGGGTGACCCACAAATCATCAGAAACCGGCTCAAGGTGTACGGCGCACGGCAGAATGCCAGGGCTTTCCTCCAGGTACAGGAAGAATTGGGCTCCTTCGCTGATTACCTGTGGGGTTTTGCCGAGAACAAGCCGATACGCAACAGCTGGTCGAGCATGAGCGATGTGCCCGCCAGCACCCCCCTTTCCGACATCATCAGCAAGGATATGAAACAGCGTGGGTTCACTTTTGTGGGCAGCACCATCATCTATGCCTACATGCAGGCGACCGGGATGGTCAACGATCATATAATGCCCTGCTTCCGGCATCGGGACTGTAATGAGCTCGCCAACTTGCACGAGACCCTGTAGAGAATTCCATGGAAGGAGACACAGCGCCAGCCGTTGCCAAGCGTGAATCTGCCAGCCGACGGGTATGGCAACTGGCCTGGCCCACGATCATATCGAACCTGCTGTTCACAGTGGTCGGGTTCATGCATATCAAGATTGCCGCTGACCTGGGAACATCTGCAGTGGCAGCTGTTACAACAGGACATCGCGTTTTCTTCCTGGTGCAGGCCATTCTGATGGGGCTTTCCGTGGCCACCACTGCGATGGTGGCCCGGTACTGGGGTGCCGGGGAAATTGCCAAGGCGGAGATGGCGAGTTGGACAGCGCTGTTGCTGGCACTCCTGATCGCCGGCTTGCTCAGCGTACCCGTGTTGCTGGTGCCCGAGAGCATAGCCGGCCTGTTCGGGCTTGACCCGGCGACAACGACCCTGGCTGCCAGGTTCATTTTCTGGCTTGGCATCTTTAACCTGTTTTCGGCGGCCAACATGATGCTGGCGACCTCCCTGCGCGCTACCGGGGACGTGATTACGCCACTCTATTTCCTGCTGGTCAGCTCAACCCTGAACGTCGGTTTTGGTTTTGCGCTTGCTTTTGGTATTGGCCCACTGCCGGCAATGGGCGTTGCCGGGGTAGCGCTCGGCGGTGGCGCTGCGGGAGCCGCGGTGACCTGCGGCTTCATCGCCTTCTGGTGGCGCGGCAACTTTGGTCTGAAACCGATCAGGCAGCGAAACATCGACTGGACTGGAGCGCGTCAGCTGCTGCGTATAGCCACGCCGGCCGTGACAGAGCAGGCGGTGGTACAGCTGGCCTTTCTGGTATTTTTCGCGATTATCGCCAACTACGGCACCACGGCATATGCGGCCTATGGCATCGGCATCAGCCTGGTGGCGTTTCCTATTGTTATCGGCTTCGGTTTCGGGGTCGCTACCGCCACGCTTGTTGGGCAGCAACTTGGGGCCGGCCGACCCGAACGCGCCATGGCGACGGGCTGGCGATCCCTGCGCATGGCCTTGGCGGCGATGGTCAGCCTGTCCATTCTTATGGCCTGGTACGCCGAGGAGCTCGCCACCTTCATGATCAGTGATCCCGACGTGATCTCTCTGACCGTGGTTTTCATTTATGTGATTTGCCTGGCCATGCCGATGATGGCCTGTGACTTTGCCCTCGCCGGCGCACTGCGCGGCGCAGGTGACACGCGCTTTCCTCTGATAGCCACCTTTATCGGTATCATCTTTGGCCGTCTGATTCCCGCCTGGCTCTGCACCCGGCTGGGGCTCTCCGTCTATTGGATCTTTGGCGTCATGGCACTCGATTACAGCCTGAAGGCCGTGCTGCTGGTCTACCGCTACCGCTCGCGCAAGTGGCTGGACCTGCGTTTTGAGGGCGACCCGAAGCCCGCGCTGTAGACAGCGACAAAAAAAATACTTAAAGTTGGAATTATCGACTATCGAGTACGGGCGATCGGCATCCAGGTCCGGCAGAGGCGTAACATGGGCAGCAGCAGGGATACGGATACAGCGAGACAGGGGTCGCCCTTCAACCGCTCTGCCCAGCACGACGCCAAGCGCACCGCGATACTGTCGCAGGCGGCTCGCCTGTTCAACTCCCAGGGCTCACGTGCAACGACACTGCGCGACATAGCCGAAACGCTCGGCCTGACCAAGACCAGCCTCTATTACTATGTGAAAACCAAGGAAGAGCTGATCTACCAGTGCTACCTTGCGGCGCTGTCTTACCACCTGCGTTCAATGGATGAGATTGAACAACGCTGCGACAGCCCACTGGAGAGAGCCCGGCAGTTCTTTCTGCTGCAATTCGACAACTGGCTGGCGGCCCAGGAGAATCGGGGGCCACACCTGGCCGCGCTACTGGAAATAGCTTCCCTGCAGGGCAGCCACCGCACTGATGTGGAATCGCAGTACATAGCCTTGTTCAAACGCCTGCGAGGCTATCTGCGGGCGGGCATTGAAGCCGGAGAGATCCGGCCCTGTGAAACTATCGCAGCCACCAGGGCCATGCTGGGCTCGCTGGACTGGATCTTCTCCTGGCTGCACAGCCGGCCGCGGGAACAGGTAGAATCGCTCTCGCACCAGGCCTGGGACCTGTTGGCGAGAGGACTGTATTCCGGCGACGGCGAATATGAGCCGGCAGCTCTGCGTCTCGATTTTGCACCGGAGACGTATGTTCACGGCTTCGACCGCGATGAACAGAATCGGCTCAAACAGCAGGCGTTCTACAAGACCGGCTCCTGGTTCTTCAACAAGAAGGGCTTTAACGGCACCTCGCTGGACGAGATAGCAGAGCACCTCAACGTCTCCAAGGGTGCGTTCTATTACCACATTCGCAACAAGGAAGACTTGCTCTTCAACTGCTATACCTATTCCCTGGATGTGACCGAAGAGATCTATCAGCAGGCGCTGGGTTTGAAAGGCACAGGATTGCACAAGATCGATCAGGTCTGCAGGCAGATCTTTCACGCCCAGAATTCAGACCGGGGGCCACTGATACGCTACAGTACGATTACTGCCCTGCCGATGGCGAGACGCAAGCAGATTCTCAAACGCACCGAGTCCTCCAACCAGCGCTTCGGTGAATTCATTCGCGCAGGCATCGCCGACGGCAGCGTGCGCGATATAGAGCCCTTCATCGCCCAACAGCTCATCGCTGGCGCCATCAACGCCTCGATGGACATCAAGCTCTGGCGCCGCGTGGATGATCTGGATACGGTCGCGGTGGACTACTTCGACATCTTTTTCAATGGCCTGCAGCCGCGCTGACGGCGCGGCGACAGAGCCTGCAGAGGACCATCACCATGGCTGAAAAGCTGCAAAAGCTGCTGACACTGCTGGAAGTGGAGCGTATCGACAAATACCTCTTTATAGGCAATAGCCCCAGCTATCCGCCACGCGTTTTCGGCGGCCAGGTTCTGGCGCAGTCACTGTACGCCGCCAGCAAGACCGTAGACGCCTCCCGCAATGCCCATTCCATGCACGCGTATTTCCTGCGCCCGGGCAACCCAAACAAGCAAATAGTGTATGAGGTGGACCCGATCCGCGACGGTGGCAGCTTTACTACCCGGCGCGTGATCGCCAAGCAGGACGGCGTACCGATATTCAGCACCTCGGTGTCATTCCAGAGCTTTGAGGAAGGGCTCAGCCACCAGTTCGACATGCCTGACGTCACGCCGCCGGAAGCACTGGAAACCGATTTCGAGTTCTGGAGCATGATGGCGGAAAAATACCCCGAACGGTTCTCGGCGCCTCTGATGCAGGCCCTGGAGCGGCGCCCGGTCAAACGCCGTGATTACCTTGATCCACAACCACAGGAGCCTGAGCAGTTCATGTGGTTTCGGGTGCTGGACCCGGCCGGTGAAATCGGCGCGGATCCGGTCCGGCACCAGACGCTGCTCGCCTTCATCTCCGATTTTGCCCTGCTCGGCGCAGCCCTGTTGCCACACCCTTACACCGGCATGAGCCCCGAAATTCAGGCTGCGAGCCTGGACCACGCGCTGTGGCTGCATCGCCCTGTGAGGGTGGACGAGTACCTGCTCTATGCGATGGACAGCCCCAGCGCCCACGGTGGCAGGGGCCTCAGCCGCGGCAGTTTCTACAGCCGTAGTGGCGAGCTGGTGGCCTCGGTGGCCCAGGAATCCCTGCTGCGCAAGAAGCGGCCGGTCAGCGATAGCTGACCAGCTGTTCACCCTGCTGGCTGCCCAACACCTGCAGGAAGGAGCGATCGTTGAAGTAGGACAGGGAGACCTTGTCCCCGCTATAGAAAAGCTGGGTTACCGAGCAATTGAAGATCGGCTCGTAGAACTTGTAAGCGTGCTCGCCACTCAAGCCCAGCACCTGGCTGACGATGGTGGCGATCGTGCCCCCCGACGTGAAAATACCGACGGTTTTGCCGGAGCCCTGTGCCTGGATAACAGCGCTGACAGCCGCCTGTACGGCGCCGGAGTAATCGCTCCAGCTCTGGATACGAGGTTCATTGCAAGCCGGCGATACCCAGTAATTGAACACCGCTTCGATCACTTTCTGATAGTCCTTGCTTGAACTGAGACCCTTGTCCACCAGTGCCTGAATCTGCGGATTTGCCCTCGCCACTACGGGCACCAGATGTTTGATCTGCTCGTCGTTGCGCACCTCGTCAAAGCGCTCGTCAATATGATGCGGAACTTCCCGGGGCTGGCTGGCAAGGGCCAGTGCCGCCGTCTCGCGCTGTCGCAGGAGGCCGCCGCTGTAGGCGGCATCGAGCTGAATGCCCTGGTCGCGCAAGTAGTGACCGAGGACCTCCGCCTGGCGACAGCCGAGTTCGGAAAGCTTGTCATAGTCATCTGCCCCAAAAGAAGCCTGGCCATGCCGAAAAAGATAGAGTGTTGCCATTAGGAAACTGCTGCCTGTTGTCTGGGAGTACGATTGAAGCGGAATTTGCGCCGGTAAGGGAAAAAGTCCTCGATGTAACCTTGACGTATGCGTTCCTGCAGACCCTGCCAGAACGACGCCTCGTAGATGTCACTGTGCATGGCGTCAAACACTTTGCGCGCACGCTGGTTGCCAGAGAAGAACAGCCGGAATTCCTCGGGAAAAATGTCATTGGGACCAACGTTATACCAGGGCTGGCTGGCCAGCTCCTCTGCCTCACTGCGGGCAGGCGGTATCTGCCGGAAATTGCAGTCCACGAGGGGCACGATCTCATCATAGTCGTAGAACACTACCCGACCGTGACGGGTAACCCCGAAGTTCTTCAGCAGCATGTCGCCCGGGAAGATATTCGCCGCCGCCAGCTGCTTGATGGCGTTGCCGTACTCGTCCATGACCGCCGCCACCTGCTCCTCGGTCGCATCCTGCAGGTACAGGTTCAGCGGCGTCATCCGGCGCTCCACGTAGACATGCTTGATCACCAGGGCCTTGCCATGCTCTTCGATCAGGGACGGCGCCACTTTGTGCAGCTCCTCCATCAACTCGTCGGAAAAGCGTTCACGGGCAAAGGCCAGGTTGGTAAATTCCTGGGTATCGGCCATGCGGCCCGCCCGATCCCAGCGCTTTACCAGACGGTACTTCTCCTTTACCTGCTCCCGGGTCATCTCCTTGGGCGGCGTGAACCGGTCCTTGATGATTTTGAACACGAAATCGTAGGACGGCAGGGTGAACACACTCATCACCATGCCCTTGATCCCGGGCGCGATGATGAACTGGTCATGGGTGCTGGTCATGTGCCGATAGGCACAGCGGTAGTAATAGGTCTTGCCGTGCTTGTTGTAGCCCATGGAGCTGTAGATTTCGGAAATGGGCTTGGCCGGCATCAGTTGCTGCAGGAACAGCACATACTGGGACGGCACGCTCGCGTCCACCATAAAGTAGGCGCGAGTGAAGCTGAAAATCACGCTCATCTTGTCTGCACCGAAGAGGATGGTATCGACATAGACCTCGCCATTGCCACTGTGCAGAATGGGGATCACGATGGGCATGGAATCCGGGCCAGAGACGATACGCCCGACGATGTAGGCGCCCTTGTTGCGAAAAAAGTGCGGCTCCAGGGTCTGGATCTCGACACCGGGCCGGGTGAGATCAAAGCGGGGCGCAAGGTAGAGATTCATGGCCTCCACGATACTCGCGATGTCGCGCTCAAGATCTTCCCACGGCAGGTCGAAACCGTAATCCTGCAACAGCATGCGCAGCGGTGCCTCGAAGTTGCCGTCTGGGCAGGCGTAGCTGCGATAGACCGTGCTCACATCCGGCGCCGGCATGTCGCCCTGGGGTGAAAACACAAAGGCGTATTCATCGCGGATCTTCAGGTGCTTGAACACACCGCAGTACACGGAATTGTAGAAGGTTTCGGCAATCTCGAAGTTGCTGTGACCCCGGATCAGAGCGGCATAGCTTTCCCGGGCCTGGCGCCAGAAATTGAGATCGTGCAGCTGCTCGCCGGCGATCAGCTCGACGTACTGCAGAACCCGGGTGGTGGATTCCTTGTACAGATCAATCCGCTGAATGGATGCAGCATGCATGCCCTGCCAGTCCTGCGCCTCAAAGCGCGCACGGGCCGCCAGGGTGATGTTCTGGAACTCGGCAAAGTAGGCCTCGAATCCGTTGAGAATGGTGCGCGCAAAGCGCTCCTGCTGGCCGCGACTGTGAGTCATGGAACGGATCCGTACCGCATTACAGGTTGGGGTTGCCGAACCGGCGTCGCAGCTTGCGCATGCCGCCGAGCCAGCGATCATAGTCCGCAGCCTTGTGGGCCCGATAGTCCGCCACCTGGGGGTGGGGCAGGATCAGGAACTGCTCCGTGGCCAGCCCTGCAACGACCGCGTCCGCCACCTGTTCCGGGGTCAGGATGCCGTCCACGCCGGCCGTACCGCCCTCCTCCACGCTGCCGATCATCTGGGTCGCCACCGCTTGCGGACACAGGACCGCCACCTTGATGCCATCATCACCATGGGTAATGGCCAAAGCTTCAGCAAAGCCGATTGCGGCGTGCTTGGTCGTGGAATAGGCGGCATCGCCAACCTGGTTCAGCAAACCGGCAGCAGACACGGTATTGAGGAAGAAGCCCTCGCCCCGTTCCAGCATGCCCGGAAGGCACGCGCGGGCAGCATACACATGGGCCATGACGTGGATTTCCCACATGGCTTGCCAGGTGCTGTTGGCCGCGGATGTGGCCCACCAGGGCTCACCGTCGCCGGCGATAATGCCGGCATTGCTGCAGAACAGGTCGATGCGGCCGAAGCGGGCAACAATGTCGTCGACCATGGCCTTGATGGCGCCCTCGTCGCGAACATTGACCTCGAAAGCCTCACCGTTTACCGCCGCGGCCACCGCTTCCGCCCCAGTCCTGTCGAGATCGGCGACGATGACCTTCTCCGCGCCCTCAGCGTGGAAACGCTCGCACAGGGCCCTGCCAATGCCGTTGCCACCGCCGGTAACAACAACGACGCGACCTTTCACCTGCATCAAAGCATTTCCTTGGCGAACAGCTCCAGCACGGCGGGATCATGCACACCCAGCAGCATGGTACCCACTTCCCCGCGCTTGCCGGCGGCCTTCCAGTCGGCGAGGCGCTCAATCACCCGCTCACGGGGGCCAACCAGCGCCACCTCGTCGAGGAGCTGATTCGGCACCAGCGCCTCCGCCTCGGCTTTCTTGCCGGACAGGTACAGGTCCTGAATACGCTCGGCGACGTCACCGTAGCCGGCGCGGGTCGCGTAGTCATTGTAGAAGTTCTTGCCCTTGGCACCCATGCCGCCGATATAGAGCGCCAGCCACGGGCGCAGGGAATCGTAGGCCGCGTCGAGGTTCTCGTTCACTGCCACCGAGACAAAGGGCGCAATATCGAAATCAGCCAAAGTCTTGCCGCCCCCGGCGATGTCCAGGCCTTTCTGGATGTCCTCACCAAGAAGGCTGAACTTGTTGGGATCCATCCACACGGGAAATACGCCATCCGCCACTTCCCCGGCACAGCGCAAACCTGCTGGTGTAATTGATGCCGTGTAGATGGGTATCGCGGGGTTGCCCTGCAGAATGGATTTCAGCGGCTTGCCCAGCCCGGTGGTGCCGGGACCGGTATTGGGCAACTGGTACATTTCACCCTGGAATTCCACCGGGCCTTCCCGGGCCATGATCTTGCGCATGATCTGGATATACTCGCGGGTGCGGGTCACCGGCTTGCCGTAGGGTACACCGTGCCAACCTTCCACCACCTGCGGGCCGGAGGCCCCCAGGCCACAAATGAAGCGCCCGCCGGACAGCTGGTCCAGGGACATCGCGGTCATGGCGCACATGGCAGGCGAGCGGGCGGGCATCTGCATGATCGCGGTGCCCACGCGGATCTTGTCGGTCTGCGCCAGCACCCAGGTAGCCGCGGTGATCGCGTCATTACCGTAAGCCTCTGCAGTCCACACCGAGTCGTAGCCCATGGACTCCGCCTTGCGGATAAGGTCGATGGGGATATCGATATGCTTGCCAGAATAGCCCAGCAGGATGCCCAATTTCATAGTGTCAACTCCCTGTTAGTGATCATGCACTGTAGCGCAGCTGATTGAATTGTGCCTGATGATGGTCACCGTTGCCAAAGGTGGCGTTGATCATCATCAACCGCTTGGCGTAGTGGCCGATATCCATCTCGTCGGTGAGGCCCATGCCGCCGTGCAGCTGGATGGCCTCACCGAAGACTTTCTTCGCATTGCGATCGACCAGCACTTTCAAGGCGTGTACGCAGGCGGCAACATCGTCACCGCCGCCGTCCAGCTCGCAGACCGTGCGGTAAAGCAGGGATTTGGTCTGCTCATAGGCCATGAAGGTATCCACCATCCGGTGCTGCAGGGCCTGGAAGCTGCCGATGGCCACCCCGAACTGTTTGCGGGTCTTGGTGTATTCCAGCGTCTTGGCATTGAGCTGACCCATGATTCCCAGCGCTTCTGCGGCCAGGGCAACAGTGGCGGCGGTGATTACCGCGTGCATCAGTTCCAGGCCGGCGTGTTCTTCCCCGACAACGTCGGCAACGGGCACCACAACATCCTTGAATACAATATTGGCGACCAGTTGACCGTCCATCAGCCGGTAGCTGCTGCGCTCGATACCGGCCGCATCCGCCGGCACCAGCAGCAGGGTAATGCCGTCACTGTCGCTCTGCTCGCCGCGGGTGCGCGCGGAGACAATCAGCTGATCGGCGCTGGCACCGTTGAACACCACGACCTTCTCGCCGTTGAGGATATAGCTGTCGCCCTGGGCTCTGGCCGTGGTCTTGATGTCCGTGAGCTCATAGCGGCTCTGGCGCTCCAGGTAGGCAAAGGCCCCCAGGCAACTGCCCTCGATAATGCGCGGAATCAGTTCCGCTTGCTGCTCCACCGTGCCGCCGCGCTGCAGGAGGCCGCCGAACAGCAACACCGTTGCCAAATAGGGCTCCAGTACGAGGCCTTTGCCAAACTCCTCCATCATCACCATGGTATCCACCGGGCTGCCACCAAAGCCGCCGTGCTCCTCGGCAAAGGGCACGGACAGCCAGCCCAGCTCGGCAAAGGTCTGCCAGTTGGCGCGGCTCATGGCCTCGTCCGAGGCGGCGATCTTGCAGCGGGTGTCAAAATCGTAGCTGTCCTGGACATAGCGCGCGACGCTGTCCCGCAGCATTCCCTGTTCTTCTGTAAAGTCGAAATTCATGATTCTTGCCTCTCGAATGCGGGATTACAGGCCGAGCACGGCCTTGGCGATAATGTTTTTCTGCACCTCGTTGGAACCACCGTAAATGGTGGAGGCGCGGCCATACATATAGCTCTGGCGAGCCTGGGAGCCGAAATCGTTGCCCAGCTGGTCCGGGCTCAGATCGTTGGGCAATACCCCCTGGTAATAGGCTGCCACGTCCATCCGCAATTCCTGCACCGCCTGCTGCATTTCGGTACCCTTGATCTTGAGCAGCGAGGATTCCGCCCCCGGCGCGCCGCCCGAGGCAACGGACGCCAGCACGCGGAGCTCGGTGAACTCCAGCGCCATCAACTCGATCTCGATATCCGAGAGCCGCTTCTGGAATAGCGGGTCACTCAGCAGTGATTTGCCGCCGTTGATTTCGCGGGCGGCAAATTCCTTGGTCTGGGCGAGATTGCGCTTGCTGTCGGCAACCCCGGCAATGGCAGTGCGCTCGTGCGCCAGGAGGGCCTTGGCGTAGGTCCAGCCCTTGTCCTGCTCACCGATCAGGTTGGCCACGGGCACCCGCACCTCGTTGAACTCCACCTCGTTCAAGCTGTGGTGATTGTCAATGGAGACAATGGGGTTCACCTTGATCCCGGGGGATTTCATGTCGATCAGCAGGAAGCTGATGCCCTCCTGCTTCTTCCCCTCGGTGCTGCTGCGGACCAGGCAGAACATCCAGTCCGCCACGTGGGCGCCGGTCGTCCAGATCTTGGTGCCGTTGACCAC
>JBLRXF010000045.1:0-12556 GCA_047920875.1 Haliea sp.
GGAGAAAATGGGTCATTCCTCGGTGCAGGGCATGAAGAAGGCGCTGGAGGACAATTATCCTACACCGTCAATTTCTGCCGGAAACGCCCGCGCCGATCGCTGGGTCCTGCCCGGCATGGCCCGTTTCAGCCGCCGCGGCTACACGCTGGGTCGGCGGCATTGGCACCCGATGTCAGCGTGGATGGGTGACAGGCACGTTGTTATCACCGGCGCCAGCTCAGGGCTGGGACTGGCCACCGCGCGGGCCCTGGCCGAACGCGGCGCATCACTCACCCTGGTGATACGCAACGAGGCCAGGGCAACGGAGCTTGCCAATGAACTGCAGCGCGAGACTGGCAACAGCGCTATTTTCGTCGAGGTTGCAGATTTAAGCCTGATGGCCGAGGTGGAACGTCTCAGCGAACGCCTGCTGCGCACAGGCCGCCCGATCGATGTCCTGGTAAACAACGCGGGAGCACTGTACAACCCTCGCGGCGAAACCGCGGAGGGTATCGAGCAGAGCTTTGCCCTGCTGCTGCTCAGCCCCTACCGGTTGACCGAGGCTCTGCGGCCCTTGCTGGCCGCGGCACCGCAGGGGCGCGTAATCAACGTGGTCTCCGGGGGCATGTACTCGCAGCCCCTGGAAGTGCGCAAACTCATCGCGCGCGAAGAAGGCTATTCCGGCAGCGTAGCCTATGCCCGCTGCAAGCGGGCGCTGATGGTGCTGACCGAACAGTGGGCAGAGGAATGGGCTGCCGACGGCATTGTGGTCAATGCCATGCACCCTGGCTGGGCTGATACGCCTGGCGTGGAAAACGCCCTGCCCGGCTTTCACAAGCTCACCCGGCGTATCCTGCGCAGCCCGGCGGAAGGTGCGGACACCATTGTCTGGCTGGCGGTGGCAAGCGAAGCGGGCAAAGTCTCGGGGCAGCTGTTTCTCGATCGCGAGCCACGCACAACGCACCTGCTCCGCAAGACCCGGGATCTACCGGAGGAACGCGAGGCTCTGCAGCCGTTTCTGCGGGAGTTCGCGCTGCCCTCGCCCCAGCCTGAGCCACGAGCAGGCAGAAGCCGCAAGGCTGCCACCCCCGCGGCCTCCGGGCTGAGCAGCTGAACCGGCACGCCTGATACCGCAACTGCCGCTTGCATCCCTCGGCGGCTCTGGCTACGGTTAGCGTCCGCATCCGGGGACGCTAACCATGACCAATAACATCTCGCCCTTCACCATCGCCATTGCGGACACCGTCCTCGATGACCTGCAGCAGCGCATTGCACGCACCCGCTGGCCGGACCAGGAGACCTGCAGCGACTGGAGCCAGGGCATGCCGCTGGCCTATACCCGGGAGCTGGCGGCGTACTGGGCCACAGATTACGACTGGCGCCGCTGCGAGGCGCAGCTGAACGCCTGGCCCCAGTTCACGACGCGCATCCAGGGGATCGATATCCACTTTCTGCACTGCCGTTCGCCGCACCCGCAGGCACTGCCACTGATCATCTCCCACGGCTGGCCCGGCTCCATTCTCGAGTTTCGCCACATCATTGACGCGCTGGTGGACCCTGTCGCCCACGGCGGTAGCGCCGCCGATGCCTTTCACCTGGTGATTCCCTCCCTGCCCGGCTACGGCTTCTCTGGCAAGCCCACCGCGACGGGCACCTCCGTCGAGACAATCGGACGCATGTGGGGCGAGCTGATGGCGCGGCTCGGCTACGACCGCTACGTCGCCCAGGGGGGCGACTGGGGCAGCATGATCACCCAGAGCATGGGCCAGACCGAGACCACGCACTGCGCCGGCATTCATATCAACATGCCTATCGTCGCGCCCGACCCGGATACCATGAGCCAGCTCACGCCCCAGGAACAGGGCGCACTCGAGTCCATGGGGTTTTATGCGGAATGGGACTCGGGCTATTCCAAGCAACAGTCAACCCGCCCCCAGACGCTGGGCTACGGCCTGGCGGACTCGCCGGTTGGGCAAATGGCCTGGATTATCGAGAAATTCTATGCCTGGACCGACTGTGAGCGGGACGGCGTGAAACACCCGGAGCATGTGATTGACCGCGACGAGCTGCTGGACAACGTGATGCTGTACTGGCTCAACAACGCCGCCGCCAGCTCCGCACGGCTGTACTGGGAGAGCTTTGCCAACCCGAGCTTCGACCCGATCAGCATGCCGGTGGGCTGCTCCATTTTCCCCAAGGAAATCTTTCGCAGCAGCCGCCGCTGGGCGGAAAAGCGTTTCAGCCAGCTCATCCACTGGAATGAGCTGCCCGCGGGCGGCCACTTTGCCGCACTGGAACAGCCGCAACTGATGATTGGTGAACTGCGGGACTGCTTCCGCACGCTGCGCTGAAACCCACTTTCGATACAGGACACACTGATGTTTGCAGATGCTGACGGCACGGGCTCCGTCTTCAACCCTTTCGCCTCCGAGGAGATTTCACCGCCGTTTTCACCCCATTGGGAGGCCAAGCGCCGGGCAGCACAGGCCTTGCGGGAGCTGATCGAGACGCTGGTGACCAGCGATGGCACGACCGCCGAGATCAACGCCCTCGCTGAGCAGCTGGAGGAACAGGCGGCGGCGCTGGCCGCAGGGCCCCGCCTGCACGGGCTGCTGGCATTCCTGCGCGACGGCAAGCACGGCGGCCATGGCGAAGTGAATCACGAGCTGAATGCCCTCGGCGGCTGGAGCAATCCGCTGTCACCGCAGCTGAACATGTGGCTTGAGGAGCAGCAGGCCTTTGGCACGGTGCGCTGCGGCTACGCCTACGAAGGGCCACCCGGCTATATTCACGGCGGATTTATCGCCGCCATCTTCGACCAGTTTCTCGGTATGGCACAACTGGTGGGCAAGAACCCCGGCATGACCGGGACCCTGACCGTGCGCTACCACCGCCCTACCCCGCTGAATACGGACCTGGATCTGCGGGCCCGCGTCCACGACAACATAGGCCGCAAAACCCTGGTCAACGGGGAAATGTTTGCGGCGGGGGTCCTCACGGCAAGCTGTGAGTGCCTGTTTGTGCGCCCGAGAACACCCCTGCTGCAGACTTCCTGACCGCCTCAGCGGCGCGAGTAAATCCGCGCGCCGTTGACCCAGGTACCGTCAACCTGCAAGTCGCGCATGGCGTAAGGGTCCCGCAGCGGGCTGCCATCGAGCAAGACCAGATCAGCGTATTTGCCGGGCTCCAGGGACCCGCGGTTGTCTTCCTGAAAGATCTGCCAGGCAGCGTCGATGGTGACCGCGCGCAGCGCCGTCATCACATCTACCCGCTGCTCCGGCCCCAGCACATCACCGGCCACGGTTTCACGATGGACCATGCTCCACGCTGCCTGCAGGGGCCGCATGGGCGTTACCGGCGTATCCATGTGCGAGCTGAAGCGCAAGCCCGCCTCCTGCGCCCAGGCCGCAGGGCTGATCTGCGCCGCGCGCTCGGGGCCGATGAAGATGTCCCGATGGCGGTCACCCCAGTACCAGGTATGGGCGGAGAAAAAGCTGGGGGTCACACCAAGCTCTGCCATTCGCTGGATCTGATCCTGGCGGGCCATCTGCGAGTGAATGAGGATAAAACGCGGATCCGCCACCGGATGCGCAGCCTGAGCGGCAGCGAAGGCATCAAGAATGTCATCAATGGCGGCATCACCATTGCCGTGCACCGCGAGCTGGTAACCCGCGCTGTGCAGAGCCATGATCTGGCCGAACAAGGGCTCCCGCAGCACGGCAGGATAGCCGCGATAGGCCTCATCACCGTGATAGGGCGTATGGTAGGGGCGAGTCAAATAGCCGGTAAAACCCTGGATGCTGCCGTCGGCGATAATCTTGACCGCACCCATCTGCAGCCGCGGGTTCTGGTAGTCCTGCGGATCGTATTTACCGCTGGCAATCAGGTCGCGGAAATCCTCTTCCATCGGGAACAGCAGCAGACGCAGCGGAATCACACCCAGGCGGTAGGCCAGCGCAAAGCCGCGGGCCATCTCCGGAGCAACTCCACCCCCCTGAGCAGTGGTGACCCCGTACTGGGCGTATTCTCGTACCGCAGCGCGGATCATGCCGAGGAAATCCAGGGCGCCCAGGTCCAGCATTGCCGCTGCCACGGGCAGGCGGGCGGTCTCTTCCAACAGCCCATTGGGCTCGCGGGAGCCGGGCATGCGGGCGATAACCCCGCCCTCGGGGTCGGGCGTGTTGGCGTCGATGCCTACCGCCGCCAGTGCAGCGCTGTTGGCCACCACCATGTGTCCGGAAATGTGCAGGATGGCCACCGGGTGGTCCGCGGACACGGTATCCAGCTCCGCGCGGCTGGGGTGCCGCCCCTCCGCCAGCAGAGTGTCATCATAGCCAAAGCCGGTCACCCACTCGCCTTTCGGCACTATCGCTGCCCGTTCACGCAGGGCTGCCAGCAGACTGTCGTTATCGGTGATTGTTCCCAGCGGGGGACTGTTCAGATCCGCCGCCACGGTGTGCAGCGCGGACGCTGGAAAGTGGCCGTGCGCGTCGATGAACCCTGGCAGCAAGGTGCGCCCGCCAAGATCAATGATCTCGGTGCGGTCGGTCACCAGGGCCATGATTTCCTCATTGCTGCCCACCGCCTCGATCCGGTCCGCACGCACCGACAGCGCCTGCAGCACGCGGTTGTCCGCATCCATGGTCAGGACGTCGCCGTTGACGAACACCTGGTGTTCCGGCGCCGCCGGCAGGCGGGTAGCAATCGAGAACAGTGTGGCCAGACCCACGATCAGTGCAAGGGCAACCGCCAGCAGAGCTTTCCAGTTCATGCTGCGGCTCCGATGACGATATCCGCCAGACGCGCGCGGTGCCAGCCACCGTCGCCCCAGAGCATCTGCGAGTGCTTCTGGCGCTTGAAGTACAGGTGTACATGGCACTCCCAGGTAAAGCCGATACCGCCGTGGCTCTGTACCGAACGGCTGCTGGCATAGGCGGCCATATCGCTGGCGCAGGCCTTGGCCATGTGGGCGTACTGGGCCGCCTTTTCCACTTCCGTGTCACAGGCGCAAGCGGCGTTGTAGACCAGGGATTTGGCCGCATCTATTTGCACCATGACCTCCACCAGCGGGTGCTTGATCGCCTGGAAGAAGCCCAGCGGCCGGTCGAACTGCTTGCGGGTGCCGACATAGTCCACCGTGGTTTGCAGCTGCCACTCGGCGGCGCCGACCATGTCCGCCGCCAGCAGGGTCCAGATGGCCGGGAAAGCGGCGTTCAGTGCGGCCAGGGCGTTGCCGCTGACCTCGGTGGCTTGGGCGCCATCAAAACGGATGTGGGCCTGGTCGCGAGTCAGATCGACGATCGCATCCGCCTCCAGGGTTACCCCCGGCGCATTGGCGGGCAGCCAGAACAGGCCAAAGCCGCTGGCGGTGCTGGCGCACACCAGCAGCTTGTCGCACTTGCCGGCATCCTGCACAAACCAGGCGGTACCGTGCAGGGTACCGTCGCGATACTCGAGTTCGGTTGTCGCGGGGTTCCAGTCCCCCTGCCGGTTGGTCAGGGCCAGGGTCGCGGCCTCACCGGCGGCAATGTCCGCCAGCGCTGCTTCGCCGTCGGCGCCGCAGGCCACCAGGGCGTAGGTTGCACTCAGGGTGCCCAGCAGCGGGCAGGGGAAGGCCGCCCGGCCCAGCTCTTCCACCAGCCCCGCCACCGCGGCGACCGGCATCCCCACCCCGCCGGCCGATTCCGGGACCGCCAGCACAGTCCAGCCGAGGTCAACCAGCTGCTGCCACAGCTGCTGGTCCCACTGACAGACCGGAGGCCTGTCGGGATTGTGGTCGGCCGCGACCAGAGCGTGCAGTTTATCAGTAGGCAAATGCTCGCGGAAAAACTTCCGCGCGGACTCCTTGAGCAGCGCCGCCTCTTCGCCAAAGCCATAATTGTTGGGTTGTGCCATGGTTGTTCTCCTGTTGCGCGGGCTTCAGCTTATTTGGATTTTGGCAGGCCGAGCACGCGCTCGCCGAGGATGTTGCGCTGCACTTCACTGGTGCCGGCAGCAATCGTCATGCCATAGGAATTCATGTAGGCCATGGGCCACTGGCCGCCGGCGGGTGCATTCGTATCCGCCAGGTACAGGGACGAACTCATGCCTTCCACTTCGAGCGCCAGGGAGCCCAGGGACTGGGCGATCTCGCTGGCCAGCAGCTTGTTCTGCAGCAGCAGGCGCATGGGGTGATCCAGCAAGGCCTGGACGCGGGAGCGACGCTGGTTCTGCTTCAGGCCCTCCTCGCGGATCAATTGCTGCATCATCTTGTCGCGCAGGATCGGATCATCTGCCGCACTGCCTTCGCCGCGGCGGGTGTTCCTCGCCAGCTCGATCACCGAGCTACTGGAAATGGTATGGCTGGACTTGTTCTTCATGCCGCCCGCGCGCGGGGTCTGCAGCTCGCCGGCGCCGCGCTCGTGCAGCAGCGTGGTCATTGCGACCTGCCAGCCCTTGCCGAGTTCGTCGAGGCGGTAGCGGTCATCCACTTCAAGATTGTCGAAGATGACCTCGTTGAAGCCAGTCTCGCCGGTAATCTTGATCAGCGGCCGCACGGTCACGCCCTTGCCCAGAGCGGCGCGAATCGGCACCACGAAGTAGGACAGGCCGTCATACTTGTGCGACTTGTCGGTGCGCAGCAGGATGATCATCCACTCCGCGAAGTGGGCCAGCGAGGTCCAGACCTTGTGACCGTTGATCACCCAGGTGTCGCCCTGGCGCTCGGCAAAGGTCTGCACGCTGGCAAGGTCGGAACCGGCGCCCGGTTCGCTAAAGCCCTGGCACCAGATGTCTTCGCCGGAAAACAGGCGCGGCAGCAGTTCCGCCTTGACCTCTTCCCGGGCGTGATAGAACACGGTTGGCGCCGCCATGCCGAGGCCGATCACGTTCGGCAGAAACGGGGTGCGCGCCGCCAGCATCTCTTCATTGGCGACTTTCTGGCAGTCCTTGCGCCCCCCACCGCCCACCGCGACCGGGTAGTCACAGCCGACGAGGCCCGCGTCGTAGGCGGCCTTTTGCCAGGCCTGCAGATAGCCGAGCTGCTCGGGGGTCATGATTTCCAGCGGCGACTGGGGCAGGCGCACCGGCGGTTCACCGGGCTTGTTGACCTGCAACCATTCCCTGCAGTAGCTGCGAAACTCGGCCTGCTCCGGCGTGTCCTTGCGGGCGGTCTCTTCTGACATCGTCTAATCCTCTGCTGATGTAGTTATTGGCATGCGGCGCGAAAGTGTGGTGGATTACGGTGACGGCGGCAAGTTCTCGGGGGCGCGCTCAGTAGTGCGGCGGCGCCTCGCTGGCAGGCGCAGGCAGGCCCTCTTCCACCTGCTGGGCCTGCTCGTCCTGGCGCTGCTTGAGCAGGGTCAGCTGACGGCGCAGCGTCAACAGGTCCTGTTGCTGGGCGGCCAGCGCGGACTGCAGAGCCTGCAGCGTATCGTCCTGGAAGGCCATCTGGCTTTGCAGCTCTTCCAGCTGTTTTTGTAGTTCTTTCTTCTTCATCAAGTGCAGACCCGGGCTGCGCTGCGATTCAATTGCAGCCCGGAGGCTAATATACTCCGCGACATCGCTCAATCCTCAGGAGCCGACATGGCCAAAAGCGACCGCACAAACTCCCGCCTGGTTTACTCCACTGACGGTGGCCGCCTCTGCCCCCAGTGCCAGCGCCCGGAGGCAGCCTGCGTCTGCGGCAGCGCGCGCCCGGCAGCAGTGGGCGACGGCATCGTGCGCCTGCACCGCGAGACCAAGGGCCGTGGCGGCAAGGCGGTCACCATCGTACGAGGCCTGCCCCTGGCCGGCCCCGAACTGAAGGTGCTCGCCAGCGCCCTGAAGCAGAAGTGCGGGGTTGGCGGCTCGATCAAGGGTGATGACATCGAAATCCAGGGTGACCAGCGCCAGATTCTGCAGGCAGAGCTTGAAGGCCGAGGCTATCGGGTAAAAATTGCCGGGGGCTAGTTGGCCTGATTTTTCTCTGAATTTAACCGTTTTTGTCGGCTTTATTACCGATTTTAGCTGCCATGTTCCGAGTCGGATCTGGCCCATAACGCGTCAGTTACGCATGCTTCCCAAAAAAAATGTAAATAATACGCTGCAAGCTGTTATTTTTATTGGTGTTATTGGTTTCCTGTGCTAAAACGACAGGGCGAGTGATCGCTTTGCCGGCAACGGGTACCCCATCCGGGTGCAGGCCAGAAAGCCCTCGCCGCGCGGATCACCAGGAGATACGGCCCATGTATGTCACCGCTGAGCATCTAAGGGAGCAGGTCATCCGACCTACGCTTAAATATCTGGATGTCTGGACCCCTGCCAGCGAGGATTTTCTGCTGCAGTCTGCGGTCTCCGCACCTGAACTTGGGCTGTTTTCGGCCCGCAACACCGGCCTCGGCCTGTTTCATATCACCACCGCGCAGCACCGCGATATCTGGGACCGCTATCTGGCCTTCAGGCCCGAGATGGCCAGCCGGGTCAGGGGCCTCGCCAGCCAGCGGGCCTTTCTCAGTGACCCGGACAGCGAGCTGCAAACGAATCTGAGTTACGCCACCGCAGTTGCCTGGTTGCTGTACCAGCGCTCTCGCGCAGACGCTGATGTTCCGCTACGGGAAGCTGCCGCCACAGCGACCGCCTGAACCGCGCCCGTCCCGCAGAGCCCACCAGTGGCGGAGATCTTCCGGCCGATCGATATCCCGCAGAGACTGCAGCCGGCTCACTGAAATTCCCGCTGTCCGCGCGCGCGCCAGAGTCTCGGCCAGCACCGCGGACCCGCCCCAGCCGATATCGACAAACACCGCATCGACGGGTCTGCGCGCGCCAATCAGCACATAGCCCCCATCCAGCGCCGGACCCAGCACCAGATCGGCATCATCCAGGGCAGTCAGGGCCTGCTGCAGGTAGCCGCTGCAGAGCGCCGGACAGTCGCTGCCCACCAGCAGCACGCGATCCGCGCGGGCCAGGCCATCATTGAGCGCATGTTGCATGCGACGCCCCAGGTCTGCGCCCACCTGCTGGCGCAGGGCAAGCTGCCCCGGGGAGGCACAGTCGCGAAACACCGCGTGGGCCGGATCCCCCGCCACCCACAGCTCCACAGCGCCCAAGGCGGATTCAAGCAGGGTTGCACAGGTCCAGCGCAGCAGCTCTTCGTGCAAGGCACAGGCCTCCAGCGCCGATAGCTGCGGCAGCATGCGGGTCTTCACCCGGCCGGGCTCGGGCGCCTTGGCAAACTGCTGCAACAGAACCCGCTCAGTCACGGGAGCCATAATACGCTTGCCAGAGCCGCTGCGGCGCCACGCCCAGAGCATAGGCCAGGCGCAGGCCCCACATCTGCAACACCGTGTGCAGCACGCCGCGCTGCTCCCAGCGGCGGCTGGAGGTTTCCACCGCCAGATCGGGCACCAGGGGCGCGACCAGTCGGCGCAGGCGCGCGCACAGTTCCACATCCTCCATCAGGGGTATGGCGGCGAAACCGCCGCAGTCCAGAAAGAGCTGCCGCCGCAGGAACAACATCTGGTCACCGGTGCCAATGCCACTGTAGCGCGAGCGCCAGCTGATGGCCCGTTCCAGCAGCCGGAACACCGCCTGCTGACCGTCCAGGCGCAGCGGGAAAAAGCCCCAGCCCGGCGCCCCGGCGAGCGCCACCTCGAGCTCCGCCGCAGCAAAACGCGGGCGACTGTCCGCATGCAGGAACAGCAGATAGTCGCCCGTGGCGGCGCGGGCACCGAGGTTCATCTGCGCGGCCCTCCCCGGCTCCCCCAACAGCAGCTGGGTCGCTGCCGGCATGGCGGCGGCCACCGTTTTATCAACGCTGCCACCGTCGACCACAATGCGCTCGGCTGCAGGAAAATCCCGCTCCAGCAGGGCCAGCAGAGGGCCAATGCGCACCGCCTCGTTGAGAACAGGAATCACAAAGCTCAGGCTGGGACGGCTCATCGCAGGCTCAGTAGGTCAGGCGGCGTTCCTGCTCGGTCAGCAGGGTGCCCTCCTGGCCCAGCAGGTATTTGAACACCAGGTTGTAGGCGAGCACCGCCTTGACGTAGTTGCGGGTCTCGCGGAACGGAATGGTCTCGATCCAGACATCAACCGGCACCGTCTCCCCCGGCCGGTTGCGCCAGCGGTCAACGCGGTGGGGGCCCGCGTTGTAGGCCGCCATCGCCAGTACCCGGTTGCCACCATAGCGGTCCAGCAGTTGCCGGTAGTAGGCACTGCCCAGCAGCACATTATGCTCAACATCATACAGAGCCTGATCGCTGTGGCTGGCCTTCAGCTGCGCCGCCACCTGCTTGCCCGTTGCCGGCATGACCTGCATGAGGCCCCGGGCACCCACCGGCGAACGGGCGCCGGCGTAGAACGCACTCTCGCGCCGGGCGATCGCCATCAGCTCGGTAACCGGAACCTGCCGCTGACTCGCATGGCGGCTGAAAGTCTCCTGGTAGGGGGTGGGGAAGCGCAGGTCCAGGGCGTCCCAGGCCTCGGCCTTGTTGGCTGCATCAATGGCCATGCGGTGCCAGCCCAGGTCAGCGGCCAGGGTAGCCAGCTCCTGCTGTTCCTGCGCCGAGGTGTTCTGCAATACCTGATACCACTCCGAGTGGGCCAGGTTCTCTTCAACGTGGTAGTACAGCTCTTCAATGCGCCGCACCGCGGGCAGCTGCCGCAGGGGCGCCGCCCGCTCGGGAGCCAGGGCCGTCACCTGATGATTGAAGGCCGGTGGCAACCCCATGCGCTCCGCGGCCAGGAACCCGTAGTAATCACGCTCCTGCGCCAGATCCCGCCACAGGGCTTCCGCCAGGTCCTGCTGCCCCGCCCGCTCATGCACTGCAGCCTGCCAGTAGCGCCAAGCGGGGTCCGCGCGAGCGCCGAGAGACAGCTTCTGCAGATTGGCCTCAAGCGCTGCCCAGTCGCGCTCCTGCAGGGCCCAGCGCAGGCGGATTTCCACCAGGCTGTCGTCGCCGAGACGGGCCAGCGCCGGGTCCAGCCAGGGCAGGTTCTCTGCAGTCTTCGCCAACAGGCTGCGCAGCGCCAGGGCGCCTTCGGCCAGTGCGCGCTGGGACTCGCTGAAACGCATCTGCCCCGCATAGTTCAGCCACTGCTGCAGAGCCGGCACCGGCTTGTAGCGCGCGAAGTAGGCAGTCCCGTACGCGACGATGTCCGCGGCGCGGGGGTCATCGTTCACCGGTACCAGGCTGTGCAATTGATCCGGGCTGCCGTAGACCTGCAGCAGGCGCTCGGACCAGGGGCGCAGACTGTCGCTGCCCCTGCGGGCAACAAAATTCATCAGCGGTCGCTGGCGGGCCTCAAAGGCCTTGAGCAGTCGCGCCCAGACGATATCATCACTGAGCTGCCCGGCCTTTTGCCAAGCATCAAACAGGGGGTCACAGGCCTTGGGCCGCGACTCGCCGTGCACCCACAGCCGCTCGGCGCCCTCCCATGCGACCAGCGGGTCGCCCTCCACGAGGCGAGCCCGGAAGTAATAGCACTTGAGTTCGATGCTGTTGGGCTCGGCAGGCATCACCGCGAGAAAGTCGCGCCAGCGCTCATCTCTGCCCGCCTGCGCCAGGTAACCCGCGAGAAAGCGGTTGGTCAGCGGCGAGCCCTGGCTGCGCTGCAGGAAAAGATTGGCATCGCCCGGACGCACCTGCGCGGTCTTGCGGCTGAGCTCGAAGAAATCCAGATAGATGGCCAGCGGGTAATCCTCAAGGCCTGGCCGCAGCTGCTGATACTCGGTCCACTGGCCACGATTGATGGCGCTGACGGCGTTGCCGTAGCCCTCCCGGGCCAGGGACAGGTCCGCCGCCTGCAGCGCCGCAGACCCGAATAGTGTGTGAGCAAGCAGGACCAAACCGACTACCCGATACCACACAGGGCATACCTCAACGACTGTGACCCCAGGGGCGACCGCCGCGATACGCGGCGGCCATTCACAGGCTGCAAGGGTGATACGCCGCACCCGAATTTGCAAGCGCGACAGCAGCCCCGGCCGCCGCGGAACCGCCGCTAGAGGCGGCGCAAACGCAGCGGCAGGTCGTCCCGAAGCTTGGGCAGGGGCACAGTCTGAAAGCTGGCCTTGTGCCCAGGCGGCAGGCTGATCTCGTAGCGCTGCAGGAACAGATGGCTGAACAACCGCGCCTGCATATTGCCAAAGTGCATGCCAATACACTTGTGGGCACCACCGCCAAAGGGCATAAAGGCGAAGGGATGGCCCTTCTGCTCCTGCCGCGGGGGCAGAAAACGGTCGGGATCAAAACTGTCCGGGCTGCTCCAGTACTCTTCCATCCTGTTGGTAAACATGGGGAACTGGAAGACCTGGGTATTGGCCAGCACGTCAACGTCACCGAGCTTGCAGTCGCGGATCGTGCGCCGGGCCATCACCCCGACCGAGGGGTGCAAGCGCTGGGATTCGAAGAAGGCGGCCTCCAGCAGCGGCAGCGCCGGGAGGTCCTCATAGGTCAGCGGACCCGCAGGATTGACCGCCCGCCCCTCCTCGCGGATACGCTGCTGCCATTCGGGATAGCGCGCCAGATAGTACATCATGTGGGTCAGGGTACTGGTGGTGGTGTCGTGAGCGGCAAACAGCAGAAAGTTGGCGTGATCCACCAGTTCCCGGTCGGAGAAC
>JBLRXF010000046.1:0-12543 GCA_047920875.1 Haliea sp.
CCCGCGATCTGGCCAAGCTGAGTGCCGCCATGATCAACGATTTTCCCGAACACTACGCGTTGTACAGGGAGCGCGAGTTCACCTACAACAACATCCGCCAGTACAACCGCAATTCGCTGCTGGGCGAGGATTCTACCGTGGACGGCATCAAGACCGGTTATACCCGTGAGTCCGGGTACTGTTTGGTGGCATCGGCCGAGCGCGAGGGCATGCGGCTGATCTCGGTGGTGCTGGGCACTCGCAGTCCAGCCGTGCGCAAGAACGAAACCCGCGGCCTGCTGAATTACGGGTTCCGTTTCTACGAGACCGCGAGCCTGTTCGAACCGGAGCAGGTGCTGGCCGAGCCGCGGCTGTGGAAGGGGGTGCAGGACAGCATTACGGTCGGCGTGCTGGACGCCGCGAAAGTGACCCTGCCCCGAGGCCAGCGCGCACAACTACAGACTGTTGTTGAGCTGCAGCCGACGGTTGCCGCGCCTATCAGCCGCGGAGATTCGCTGGGCACCGTGAGGCTGTCGCTGGACGGTGAGCCGGTGTTTGAAGCACCGCTGGTGGCGCTGGAGACAGTGGAGCAAGCCGGGTTCTTCGCCCGCTTCTGGGACAGCATCAAAATGTGGATCAGCAAACTGTTCAGTGTTTGAGGTGGCCGCCGTGAGCTCTGAGGAACCGCCCAAAATCGAATTTCCCTGCGACTACCCGATCAAGGTCCTGGGCCGCAGCAGCGACGATTTCGAAAGCCTGATCATCGAGGTGTTCGAGCGCCACGCGCCGGGCTTTGATCAGGCAGCCATTGCTGTGAAGGGAAGCCGCAAGGGTACCTTCACCTCCATGACCATTACCATCACCGCCACCGGGCCCGAGCAGCTCTCGGCCCTGCATGAGGACCTGATGGCGACCGGCATGGTCAATATGGTGATCTGAGGTCATGCCGCCGATTTGCCGCCGGCTTCCCGGCGCAGCTGACTACCTGGCCACCTTCGATGCCATGAAGCAGTTCACCGACAGCCGCACCGCTGCCACGCCGGACGAACTCTGGCTGCTGCAGCATCCGAGGGTATTTACCCAGGGCCAGGCTGGCAAGGCCGAGCATGTCCTGGCCCCCGGCGACATCCCCGTGATCCAGGTCGACCGCGGCGGCCAGGTCACCTACCACGGCCCCGGCCAGTGGGTGCTGTACCTGCTGGTGGACCTGCGCCGTCGCAATCTCGGCGTGCGTCAGCTGGTAACCCTGATCGAGGAGAGCCTGGTCGAGCTGCTTGCAGCGTACGGCATTGTCGCCACGCCCCGGGCTGACGCCCCCGGCGTTTATGTGAACGGCGACAAGATTGCCTCCCTGGGCCTGCGGGTGCGCCGCGGCTGCAGCTACCACGGCCTCGCTCTCAATGTGGACCTGGACCTGGAGCCGTTTCAGCGTATCAATCCCTGCGGCCACGAGGGGCTTCGGGTGACCTCCATGGCGGAGCAGCTGCCCGGGACGGTGCTGGCCATGGAAGAGGTGGGAGAGCGGCTGCTGGAGGTGCTCGCAGCCCGGCTAGAGGCCGGCGCTACCAGCTGATATTCAGCCGCTCCAGGCCCCGGAACAGGAAACCCGGGCGCCAATGGGGGTTGGTCGCGTCGGTCTGCATGCCCGGCAAGCGCTCAGCCAGTGCCCGCAGGGCGATATCACCTTCCAGTCGCGCCAGCTCGGCGCCAACGCAAAAGTGGATGCCGCCGCCGAAGGCGAGGTGGTGCGCTCCCTGCCTGCTGATATCGAACTCGTCCGGCCTGGGAAAGACCTCGGGATCCCGGTTCCCGGCAGCGAGTACAGCCAGCACGCGTTCGCCCGCCTTGACCGTTTGGCCACCCACCTCGGTATCGTGGAAGGCTGTGCGATAGGTGGCAATGAGTGAGCTTTCGTAGCGCAGGATTTCCTCGGTGGCTGCAGCTGCCAGGTCAGGGCAGTCCACCAGCTTGCGCCACTGCTCCGGGTGCCGGTGCAGGGTCAATATGCCGTTGCCAATCATGTGGGCGGTGGTTTCGAAGCCGGCCCCGAACAGGGCAATCGCAACGGTAACCATCTCCCGTTCTGTCAGCTGGCTGTCGCCTTCGCGGGCGTTGAGCAGAGCGGTGGCCAGGTCATCTCGCGGCTGGACCCGCCGGCGGTCGAAGATGGACTGGAAGAAGGCCTCGAGAAAGTCGATCTGGCGGTTGGCGAGCGCCAGTTCGCTCTCGGTCAGCGGGCGCATCTCAAGCACCAGGAAGGAGTCGGCAATGGCTTGGTTGAGCTGGTCCAGCAGCTGGTCATCCGCCTCTTCATCATCGATTCCCAGCATATGGCACATGACCAGCGTCGGCAGCCGGTAGGCGAAATCGTGAATCAGCTCCATGGCGTGACGGTCGGCGAACCGGTCCAGCAAGCGGTGCGTGATGGCTTCGATGTCCGGACGCATCTCCCTGACCCGCTTCGCGGTGAGCGCCTTGGATACCAGCCCCCGAATGCGAGTGTGGCGCGGAGGATCCTGATAGACAAACACTTCCGAGAGCCAGCGGTAGGCCGAGTGCGCGAAGACATCGAAGTCCTCGCCGTAATAGAGCTGGATATTGCGGGTGAAGTCACCCTGGCCAAAGTTCTTGCGGTCAATAATGACCGAGCGCACATCATCGTGGCGGGTGGCTATCCAGAACCCGGCCTGGTTCCAGGCCATCGGTGCGCTCGTGCGCAGACGGGCAAACGCGCTGTGTGGGTCGGCGATGATCTCCGGATCCGTGGGGTCGAACTGCACCGTGGGTCGCGTGCTGTGGGGGTTTGCGTGTGTCGGCATGACATGGTCTCCAGGTTACGGTCCGGTGTTTGCGAGGGGATGCGCTCAGCCCCGCGCCTCAAAACGGGGCAGGAAATGTTCCCCTTGTCGCTCCACCCAAATAAAGTGAGCGCCGCCGAAATGCGCCGGAACCAGGCGGGCGCCGGTTTCGGCGGCCACCGACAGTATCTGCCACCGGCTTGCCCTGGCAGCCGCCGGGTCTTCGCAGTAAACGCTGTTCCAGTTGGGCTGAAATATCTGTGCGGGATGATGGAGGATATCGCCCACAAAGAGGGCGCGCTCTCCCTCACTGTGCAGATGCAGCACCAGGTGGCCGGGCGTGTGCCCGGGGTGCAGCGTGAGGGTGATGCCTGGCGCAACGACATGGCCGTCATCAACCAGCTCTGCGAGGCCCGCATCCAGTATGGGTTGGACGCTGTCCTCGAAAACATTGGCATTTACCTGCGCACCAACCACCGATGGGCGTGGTGCCTCCCTGGCATCCGGATCCCAGTAGCTGCGGTCGATACGTGGCAAAAGATAGCGAGCGTTGGGGAAGGTCGGCACCCAGCGCCCATCCTGCAGGCGCGTGTTCCAGCCCACATGGTCAATATGCAGGTGCGAACAGATGACGATGTCGATGCTTTCCGGGTTGAAACCGTCTGCGGCCAGATTGGCCAGAAACGGTGTCTCCAGCCCGCCAAACACGGGAATACCCGGGCGCTGCTTGTGGTTCCCGGCGCCCGTGTCATAGAGAATGGTGAGGTCGCCGGCCCTGATCACCCAGCTCTGCAGAAAGGCGTACAGGCTGTTGCTTTCTCGCCGATAGAACGAGTGCGGAATCTGCGCGGAGAAGCCGGCGAATTCCTCGGCGTCAAACCCGGCGAACAGCTGCTCCGGGCTGGCAAACTCGCCCTGCCACTCCTCGATGTTATAGATCTCGAACGCGCCCGTGGTAAAGCTCAGCATGTGTTGCTCCCTCTGATCGTGGAAGGCGGTGCCGCGGCGGCTTTAGCTGCGAGTCACACCCATGCGCTGGAGGATGGGCAGCACCTCGCTGCCGAAGCGGCGCAGGTCCCGCTCATAATCCTGCAGCGTGATCATGACTGCATCGACGCCGCTGTCGTAGATAGCCCGTAATTGCTCTGCCACCATTTCAGCATTGCCCAGCAGTGGCAGGCCGCCACCGCTGGCAGCAATGAGATTTTCCGTGAATTCGTCGAAGGAGCCGCTCCCTGCAGTAATGTCGTGGAGCCAGTTGCGGGCGGCCTCGCTATCCTTGTGCGCAATGATCTGTTGCAGCTCTTCCTGCGCCTCCGCCTCGGTGTTGCGCCAGAGCAGGAACGGAAATATGGCGGTTTTGACCGTACGCCCCTGTGCTTCCGCTTGAGCAGAGATGGACCCGACCAGTTTTGGCAGTGCTTCGATATTCGCGCCCGACATGAACGACCAGTCACAGAGCCGCGCCGTCATGGCCTGGGCATCGGCAGACACCCCGGCATTGGCTATTTCGGGCATCTTGGTTGGCCGTGGCAGTGACACCCCGGCGTTGATAGTGTACCAATCTGAACGATGGTGGACGGGCTCTCCGTTCGGATGCCACAGGCCCCGCAGAATTTCGATGAAGGCAGAGGTCCTCTCGTAGCGGCGACCGTGATCGTCCAGGGCCAGCCCCATCATGCTGAATTCACGCTCGCTCCAGCCGCTGACAACGTTCAGCCCCCAGCGATCGTTGCTGATATGGGCCAGGGTCGCGCCGATCTTGGCGATGACCATGGGATGAAACAGGGGAATATGAACGGTGGAGAAAATCCTGATCCTGTGCGTGGCGCGCAGCAGGGCGGCTGCCCAGGTGGTCGTCTCCAGCGATGTGCCAAGATAGTTGGTTTCGCCGCCGAAACCCCGCCAGCGGCTGACCGGAAACAGGTAGTCAAAGCCCAGGGACTCTGCCAGCTGGGCAATGCGTTCATTGTTCTGATAGTGCCACTGCTCCGCGACAACCCCGTGCGTGGAAATGGACGGCATGTTGGAGCAATTGGGCATGAATACGCCCAGTGCAAGTGGATCTCTCCCGGTCATTTATGATCCCAGTGCAGAAGTTTGAGGGCGAATCCGCCGCGGCCGTCGCCGCGGCGGGGTGTGTCATCAGAACTGATACATTACACTCGCGCCGTAGGTGCGTGGCGGCAGCATGGAGCCAACCCGCACCGAGTTGTACAGCGGCGCTGTGATGATGTTGTTGGAGATCACCTCCTCATCAGACAGGTTTCTTCCCCACAGGCTCAGCATCCAGTTGCCGCCGGCGAAGGCGTAGTCGATGCTGGCATTGAGCAGGCCGTAGCCGTCCTGGTAGGCATCCGCGCGGTTCCACTCGGTGAAGAAGATTTCGTCCTGGTAGTAGGCTTCACCGCGGACTCTGAGATCACCGCTGCCAAGGCTGGTTTCGTAGTTGATGCCCAGCTTGGCGGTGTATTCCGGCGCATTGGGCAGGGTGTTGCCGCTGAGATCTGCGATGGCAAACGCGTTGGCGTAATCACCGTTGAAGAATTCCTTGTACTCCGCGCTCAGGTAGGTAGCGAAGAAGTCTACCGAGACGCCCCCTCCCAGCACCGCATTCAGCTCCAGCTCCAATCCATAGTTTTCTGCCTCGGCCGCGTTGATTGTGGTGACTGTGCTGGTGGCGTCGACAAAGGAAATCTGCAGGTCCTGGTAGTCGTAATAGAAACCGGCCAGGGCCCAGGACAGTGTGCCGTCCTCGCGAGCCCACTTGTAGCCCACCTCAAAAGCGTCGACCGTCTCCGGGTCCAGCGGATCGCTCAGGCTGCCGGTATTGATGACACCTGACTTGAAGGCCTGGGTATAGGTGGCGTACAGCAGTGAATTGCTGTCACTGCGATATTCCAGAGTCAGACGCGGGGTAATGTCGTCCCAGTCTGCCGACTTGTCGGTGCTGATGTCGATGCCGGCCGCGTCGAAGCGGAAAAAGCCGGTGCCGTCCCGTTCCTCGTAGTTATAGCGCAGACCCGCGATGACGGTGAAAGTGTCGCTCAGGGAATAGGTTATTTCAGCGAAGGCGCCGTAGGCGGTGATGTCAACGTCACCGTTCTGCTCGTAGCGGCCGCTGTTGATAAAGTCGCCGGTCGGGGTGCCGCAGAGTTCAGGGGCGAGGAGAAAGCAGAGATTGTTCAGGGGAACAAGGACGTTGCCGTACAACTCTTCCTCCAGATACATGACGCCAGCGAGGATGTCGTAGCCATCGCCGGAGAAGTTGAGTACGAACTCCTGACCGAAAGACTCGCTTTCCTCAACGTAGTCATTGCGTCCGAACAGATCAACCTCGGTGGAGTCAAGGTCGTCCCGGAGGAACCGGTCCATACCTTGCAGGGAGGTGATGGAGCGCAGGCTGGTGTTCTCGCTGAGTTCGAAATTCAGCGTCAGGACCCCACCATAGCCCTCGCGCTGGTTGATCGCTTCCTGATCGGAGTAGATGTCATACAGACTGCCACCTACGTCAAATACCGTTTGGCCGCCAAGGAACAGAGTCGCAAACGGGGCGCCGGCGGCTGAACCTGCAGAGGGGCCAAAGTAGTGAAAACCAAAATTGTTGTCGTCTTCTTCGTAGTACTGCAGTGACAGGTTGGCGTCCCAGCTGGCGTCCGGTTTGTAAGCGATGGTTGCCCGGTAGGCCTGGGCATCGCGATCATCGATATCATTGCCGGTGAACAGGTTCTCACCGTAGCCGTCGCGCTTGTCTATCTTGGTGGCCAGGCGAATGGAGAGCTCGGGTGAGGCCGGCAAGTCCACGGCACCTTCGAAGGTGGTCAGGCCGTAGTTGCCTGCAGTGAAGTGGGCAAAGCCGCCAAACTCTTCACCAGGCTTGGCGGTCACCAGATTGATTGCACCTGCGGTCGCGCCGCGGCCGTACAGAGTGCCCTGCGGGCCGCGCAGGACTTCTACCTGCTCCAGGTCAAACATGCCGGCCAGCTGCGCTGCAGGGCGTGGAATGATGGCGCCGTCCTGCAGAAAGGAAACCGCCCCTTCGCCACCGATATCGATGCTGGTCATGCCAATGCCGCGGATGAACACCCGCGCAAAACCGAACTGGTCGCCGATGGACATGTTCGGTACGGCAACGGACATGTCGCGCACGTTCTCGATGCCACCGGGCCCGAGCGCGTCCGCGCCAAGAACGTTGGCGCCACCGGAGAAATCGTTGAGACTGACCGCACGCTTGGTAGCGGTAACAACCACTTCCTCCAGCGCATTCTGCGCCTGCGCGGTACTGGCGAACGCCAGTGTTGCAAGGAGTCCTGAACAAAGAGCCTTTCTCTTATAGGGGTGCATGTTGATTCCTCGTATGAATCTTGATGTTGACCAGCGTTGTTTGTATCTCTTCCTGCTCGTTTCTGCGTGACCCTACTGCAATTTGTCCCGACGCACGGATATCCCGTGTGCTTCCCGGTCCCAGCTGTCACCGGTGATTCCCTCTGCACGCAACAAGTGCTTCTGGACCTTCGCCGAGGGCGTTTTCGGCAGCTCCGACAGGATCCTGATGTAGCGCGGGACCATGAAGTAGGGCATTTTTTCTGCCAGGAAGCGCAGCAGCTGCTCCGGGTCCAGATCCATGCCATCGACGGCCGCTACCGCGACCATGACATCGTCTTCTCCCACCTCGCTCGGCACCCCATAGGCCGCGGCTTCCCGAACTGCGGGGTAGGCGACCACTTCCGCTTCCACTTCGAAGGAGGAGATGTTTTCGCCACGCCGACGGATGGCATCCTTGCGTCGGTCGACAAAGTAGAAGAAGCCTTCCTCGTCCTGGCGAAAACAGTCGCCGGTATGAAACCAGCCGTTGCGCCAGGCTTCCGCGGTGGCCTCGGGATTCTTGTAATAACCGTGGTTCATGCCCCAGGGACGGTCGGTGCGCACCAGCATCTCGCCGATCTCCCCGGTAGGCACTTCGCAGTCTTGCTCATCGACCAGACGCACCTCCACCCCGGGACGAACTTTGCCGCAGGTGCCGCGACGGGTCGGGTTGGGATCGGAAACGATCGGAGAGGAAATCTCGGTCATGTTGAAAATGGTATAGACGTCGATGCCGAAGCGCTTGTGCATGTCCAGGGCAGCTTCGGTAAAAGGCACCATGAAGGCCTTGCGCAGCTTGTGATCAAGGTCATCGCTTGAGGGCGGCTGCTTGAGCAGGAAGGTTGCCATGACGCCCAGCAGGAAGGCGGCAGAGGTTTCCGTTTCCCGTACAAAAGGCCAGAATCGTTCGGTGCTGAAGTTCTGCATGACCGAAATCGAGCCGCCCCGTGCCAGCATGACGAAAATAATGCCCATGCCGCCGATATGAAACAGCGGCATATTGACCAGAAAGCGGTCTGCGCCAGTAATGAAGTGCCAGGTTTCCGGGCCCGCGTTGGTGTAGAGGTGCAGATAGGACGAGAGCACGCCCTTGGAGGGTCCGGTGGTTCCCGAGGTGTAGATTATCGACTGTGTATCCCATGGCTCGATCGGGCGCTCCAGCAGAGGCGGTTCCCCGGATTCTGCACTGAGCTGGGCGAAAGCTTCGCAGGGCAGGCGGATGCTCGCGGCCGCTTCGCCGGTATAGACTACGTGCTCCAGCAGGGCGGTATCGACCGCATCCAGACGCTCGATCAGATCGCCATGGGCAATGAGCAGCCGTGCATCTGAATTGGCGAGCACATGTTCCAGTAGCCGCCCCTTGTAGGCCGTATTGAAGGGCACGAATACCGCGCCGAGGTAATTGATCGCGAAGAAACTGAGGATGCCCTCGGCGCCGCCGAACAGCCAGACAGCGACGTGGTCTCCCTGCTTCACTCCGCGTGCATGAAGGGCTGCTGCCACGCCGGTAACCCGGCGGCGCAGTTCTGCATAGCTCCAGTGACTGCCATCCTCAAACACGGCATAGGTCTCTTCGGGCTGTGTGCTGGCCCAGCGGTCGATCAGGTCACGCACCACGCAGGCCTCTCTCGGCGGCACTCGCGGATCCGTGCATCGGGTTGCGGTCATGGTTGGGGCTCCATTACTGTTCGTTATTGCTTGGCCACGCCGCCCTTGCCTCCGGCGTCTGTTGGCCTCGGGCGCGGCAGTACCAGGCGTTCTATGCTTCTGATGAGGTGGGTGATGATCTCGGCCTCCGACCAGCGACCACCGGGTTGATACCAGAATGCAACCCAGCTCATCATCCCGCCAATGGTGGTTGCGGTGAGGACCGGGTCCTCAATGTCAAATTGGCCGTCTCTGTGTCCCTGGGTAAGAACCTCTGCCAGCCGGTGGTCGAACAGGGAGCGCTTTTCGCGCACCTTGCGTGCCAGCGCCTGATCCAGGTTCTTTTCCTCCCGCTGGTACACGACAATGTGTTCCTGGTTTTCGATAATGATTCTGGCAACCTGGTCCACCATTAGCTTCAGTCGGTCCCAGCTGCTGCCCTTGGTCAACAGGCATTGCTCCAGTGCCTCCAGCGACAATGTGATGCCCACCTCGGCGATGTCGTAAAGAATCTCACCCTTGTTCTTGTAGTAGCTGTATATGAAGGGTTTGGTCACCTGCAGCTGCTCGGCAATGGCATCAATCGTTGTCCCCTCATAGCCAGAGCGGAAGAACAGGTGACTGGCCTCGTCGCGGATGCGGCGACGTTTGAACAGGGCCAACTCCGCCTTCAGGCTCTTGCCGGGACGTGCTGCAGTCACTGGCTCAGTACGCCATTTCCAGTACCGGCAAGACATCTCCGGCCGCGTTGATCTGCCGCGGGTTGGTGCGCGCCCAGAGATCGAGCATGGTGTACTCGGCGATATGGGGCAGCTGGTCGCGCGTTACCCCTACCTCGGACAGGGAGCGCGGCATGCCCAGCCCGCGAATGAACTCGTCGACCACTTCGCTGGCGGGGCGACCCGGTTGGCCAAAGCAGGCACTGATACGGCGCTGGCGCTCGCCGTTGACCGGCGCATTGAAGGCCAGCACCGCGGGTGCCATGACGCAGGAGCAGTAGCCGTGAGGGACATCGCAGGTGCCGCCGAGGATATGGCCAATGGCATGGCTCAGACCCATGGGCAGCCCGGCGATAATCGGAATCATGGATTGCCATACGCCAACCTGGCATTTCAGGCGCGCTTCAAGGTCGCCGGGGTCGCGTTTGACGCGGGGCAGGCCCTCGGCCAGCAGGCGCAGGGCGCAGTCAGCCTGGCCGTCATAGAAGTCATTGGACTGCAGTGATCCCAGCGTCTCAAGGGCGTGGTCTACCGAGCGGACCCCGGTGGATAACCACAGCCACTCCGGGGTATGCACCGTGAGCGCGGGGTCGAGGATCACGCTGACGGGCGCCATGCGCGGATGATCGTAGCCCTGTTTGTGGTGAACTTTCTCATCGGTGGCGCCGCTCAGAGTATTGAACTCGCCCCCCGACAGGGTGGTGGGACAGATGATGACGGGAACGTCTGGGCCTTCGAAAGCGGGTTTGATGACTGCGCCGCTATCGTCGACATAAACATGATAGGGCTCCAGGTCGTCATGTTCGCGCAGATCGTGTTTCAGGCACAGGCTGGCGATCTTGCCAGCGTCTGTAATAGAGCCTCCACCCACGGTGACAATCATGTCAGTGTGTGCTTCCCGGGCCATCGCGGCTGCGGCGAGCACTGCGCTACGCGGTGCGTGGGGCGGCATGCCGTCATAGGTCCCTACCACGCGCTTGCCCAGTGCAGCTCTGATTTTATCGATTTCGTCTGTGCCGGTGTTCAGCGCCCGACTCACCATCAGGAATACGCGGCTTGCACCGAGGCGGTCTGCTTCACTTGCTATGGCGCTGGCGGCGGGTTCGCCGATGAATACTTTTTCGGTCGCGGTGAGGCCAACCAAGCTTGCGGCAACGGTCATTCTTGCTCCCTGGATGGTACTTATTGTTAGTTGGGCAGTAATAAATCAAGGGTAATCTTTTTTTACTCACAGTCAAGAAAAAACATTACCGGTAGACAAAACTGTCTTGCAGTACTAAATTGCTGCGATCAGTCTCAACGCAATCGCAGCGAATGCTATGGATGTAAATAACAATAAAGACAGGGCGTGGAAATCGACCTCAGGGCTGCCCCTGAAGAAGTTCTACACGGAAAGCGATGTTCCTCCCGAGCAGAGACAGCGCATGACCGCAAATCCGGGCGAGGCGCCATTCCATCGCGGCGCCCACCCCGGCGGCTATCGCACCAAGCCCTGGCGGATATTCCAGCTCAGCGGTTTCGGCAAGCCGGAAGATGAGAACGAGCGCATCCGCTTCCTGCTCGAGCAGGGGGAAACCGGCTTCATCATGGAGCACGATCGCAACACCGGCGACCACTGCTACAACGTGGATCATCCGGATGTCGTCGCCCGGCGCGAGGATGTGGGCCTGACCGGTGCCGTGATGCAGAGTGTCCGCGACATTGATATCTGCATGAAGGACCTGCCGCTGGCGACCAGCTTCGGCCACGCCGGCGGCGCCGTGGTGCAGCATGCGCCCTTTGCCTTGGCTGGCTACTGGACGGTTGCCAGGCAGCGGGGGCTTGACCTGGCGAAATTGCCGGGCACCGGCCAAAGCGACTTTTTCCTGACCTATCTGGGCTGCGTCACCAAGCAGCAGATTCCAACCCGGGATGGCCTGCGTTTCAATGCGGACATCATGGAGTTCTGCGACAAGTACCTGCCCCGCTGGGTCCCAGTGTCGATTGCCGGCTACAACGGTGCGGACACCGGTCTCAATGCCTATCAGGAGCTTGGCGCCCTGTTCGCCAACGCCGTGGAGTATCTTGAGGAAATCAAGCGGCGCAAGACCATGCCCCTGGAGAATGCGGCCCGCGCCTGCAGCGGCGTCAACTTTCGTGCTTCCATGGATCTTTTCGAGGAAGCCAGCAAGATGCGCGCGGCGCGCTTGATGTGGGCGCAGCTGTTGGAGCGACGCTACGGCATTACCAATCCCAAGGTTGCCAACCTGCGCATTCACTGCGTCACCGCGGGCTCGCGCATGACCTACCAGCAGCCGCTGAACAACATCGTTCGGGGTACGCTCATGGCGCTCGCTGCCGCCCTTGGGGGCGTGCAGTCTCTCGGTGTGTCCGGGTATGACGAGGCGCTGTCAATTCCCTCGGAACATGCGCACCAGATGTCTGTGCGCATCCAGCAGATTCTGCAGCATGAAACCAATATCCAGGCGGTGACAGATCCGCTGGGTGGTTCCTACTACGTTGAGGCGCTGACGGCGGAGCTGGTGGAGCGCGCCTGGGGTTTCTTTGACGAGATCCAGGAACAGGGTGGTTTCCTGGCCTCGCTGGATTCCGGCTGGTTGCACGAGCGGGCAGCGGAGAACCAGAGCGACGATTTTCGCCAGCAGGAAAGTGGTGAGCAGGTGATCATTGGTGTGACCGACCACAGAGATGACATATCGCCCTTTGAAGTCGACGGCTTCATGGGCGTGGATGACGCCTACGATGTGGCGCTGGAAAGGCTGCAGGAAGTGCGTCGAACCCGCTACGAAGCCGGGGCCAGCAAGGCCCTGGCCGAGCTGGAGGCGGTGTGTCGCAGCGGCGAAAATATCATGCCCTCGATGATGGTGGCGCTGGAGGCTGAGGTGACGCTGGGAGAGATCGGTGACGTCTACCGTGCCGTGTTTGGCGATTGGGCCACCCCGATACAGACCTGAGGCGACAGCAACAATGGATACAGCAGGCAAAAGAATTCTGATGGCGAAAACCGGCCTCGACGGCCACTGGCGCGGGCCCAC
>JBLRXF010000047.1:0-12510 GCA_047920875.1 Haliea sp.
CGAGGTGTCGGCTGAGCGCATCCGTCAGCTGGAACAGAACGCAATGAAAAAACTGCGGGCAGCCATAGCCGCCTGACGTCCCTGCGGGAGCCCCTCAGCCTTTTTGCGTTACACTATTGCTCCCGTTGTCGCCGGATTTCCTGCCATGGCCCAATTCCTTATTGCCAGCGCCGCTATTAGCGGCGCCATCGCCGTCGCTTTTGGCGCCTTTGGCGCACACGCGCTCAAGGGTCGCCTCGATGCTTATGCCCTCGGTGTTTACGAGACAGCTGTTCAGTACCACTTCTACCATTCGCTGGCCTTGCTGGCGGTGGGTATCCTGGCCCTCAACTACCCCCATGTAAACCTGCTGCGCAGCAGTGGCTGGCTGTTTCTGCTCGGCCTGGTCGTGTTCTCTGGCAGTCTGTACCTGCTCAGTTTCACCGGCCTGCGCTGGCTGGGCGCGATCACCCCGCTGGGCGGCCTGGCTTTTATTGCCGGCTGGGCCTGCCTGGCGGCTGCCAGCTGGAAACTGCTGCCCTGAATCATGACTGATACCCCGCATCGCCCGATCCGCAGCTATGTGTTGCGTATGGGCCGTCTGACCGATGGCCAGCAGCGTGCTTTCGACGAACACTGGCCGCGTTTTGGGCTGTCCCACGGTGACGGCCCGCTTGACTATGCGGCGGTATTTGGCCGTGACGCACCCAGGGTATTGGAAATAGGCTTTGGCATGGGCCAATCTCTGGTCGCCATGGCCGCCGCCGCACCAGCCACCGACTTTATCGGCATCGAAGTCCATCGGCCCGGCGTCGGCAAGCTGCTGCACAGCATGGAGGTGGAGGGCGTAAGTAACATACGCATCTACTGCCATGATGCGGTAGAAGTGCTGCGCGACTGCATTCCCCCTGCTTCGTTGGACACTATCCAGATCTTCTTCCCCGACCCCTGGCATAAAAAGCGCCATCACAAGCGGCGCCTGATCCAGCCGGCCTTTGCGGAGCAGCTGGTGGCCTATCTGAAGCCTGGCGGTATTCTGCATCTGGCAACCGATTGGGAAAACTATGCGGAGCAAATGCTGGACGTACTGTCCGCGACACCGGGGCTGGAGAATACCGCAGGGGCGGGCAACTATGCACCGCGGCCTGAGTCCCGGCCGCTCACCAAGTTCGAGCAGCGCGGCGAGCGCCTGGGCCATGGGGTCTGGGACCTGCTGTTCCGCCGCACTCAGTAACTTTTCTGCGCCGGCCAGGCTAGAAACTCGGCAATGACGGAATCCAGAAAACGTCGTCCGAGGTCGGTGGCCCGGATCTGCGCGCCTTCCTGTTGCAGTAAATTCCGCCCGAGCAAGGTATCCAGTGCCGGCTGCAGCGTCTCCGCAGCCAGACCCGTGCGCGCGGTGTAGTCAGTCAGCTGGAAGCCCCCATTCAGGCGCAGCGCGTTCAGCATGTATTCCCCTGGCAGATCTCGCGCCTGCAGCCACTGCGGCTGAACCGATTTTTCTCCCGGTGCTGCCGCCATATAGGCCTCGGGCTGGCGCCGCTTGGCATAGCGCAGGATACGGCCGTCAGCGAAGCTCACCTTGCCGTGGGCGCCGGCGCCGATGCCCAGATAATCGCCGAACTCCCAATAGTTGAGGTTGTGGCGGCACTGTTGCCCGGGTGCTGCCCAGGCCGACACCTCGTACTGGCGCAGTGCCGTAGCCGCCAGCAGTGCTTCCCCTGCGTCCTGGATATCCGCCAGCGCGTCTTCCACCGGCAACAGCGGTGGCTGAGTGTAGAACACGGTATTCTGTTCAATGGTCAGCTGATACCAGGAAAGATGGCTGATGCCATAGCCAATGGCAGTGGTGAGATCGGCCAGCGCCAGCTTTGAGTCCTGCTGCGGCAGGCCGTGCATCAGGTCCAGGTTGAGGCGCTGGAAGCCGGCGGCGCGGGCGGCGGCGATCGCGGCGTGGGCCTGGTCGCTGTTGTGTACCCGCCCAAGCGCCTGCAGCTGGGCACTCTGGAAAGACTGAATGCCGATAGAGAGGCGATTGATGCCCGCCGCCCGGAAGCCCGCAAACTTGTCTGCCTCGGCGCTGCCCGGGTTGGCTTCCATGGTGGCTTCGACATCTGCTGCCAGCGGTATCCGCGCCCTGATTCCAGCCATCAGCTGCGCAATCCCGGCGGCGCTGAACAGGCTGGGGGTACCCCCACCGATAAACAGGGTGGCGACAGTGCGGCCCTGTGCATAGTGGGCATCGACTGCGAGATCAGCCAACAGGCTGTCGATATAGGCCCGCTCTGGAATCTGCCTTGCTTCGTGGGAGTTGAAATCGCAGTAGGGGCATTTGCGCTCGCACCAGGGCAAATGGATGTAAAGCCCCAGTGGCGGCAGTTCCAGCTGGGGCATCAGCTGTTCGTGACGTCGGAGTCGCGCACGTAGCTGAGCAGCGCCTGTTCCAGCTGGGCGCAAGCGATGGCCCGGTGACTGACGCGGTTCTTGGTGCGAGGCGCCAGTTCGGCCGCACTGCAGTTGAAGGCCGCAACGTGGAACAGCGGATCATAGCCGAAGCCGCCGCTACCCGCTGGTGCCTCGAGGATATGGCCCTCCCAGCTGCCGTGGCAGATTACCGGGGTGGGGTCCAGGGCGTGGCGCATGAATACGAGCACGCACTGGTAGCGAGCACTGCGCTCTGATCTGGGGACGCCGTTAAGAGCAGCCAAAAGCTTGCGATTGTTGGCTTCGTCGCCGCCCTCGGCATAGCGCGCCGAGCGAATCCCCGGCGCACCGTGCAGGAAATCCACTTCCAGGCCCGAATCGTCGGCAATCGCGGGCAGGCCCGTGTGTTCGGACGCTGCGCGCGCCTTGAGAATGGCGTTTTCAACGAAGGTCAGCCCGGTCTCTTCGACTTCGGGCACCCCGAACGCCGACTGCGCCTGCAGCGCCAAACCCAGGGGATCCAGGATACGTGCCAGCTCCTCCAGCTTGCCGCGGTTGCCGCTGGCGAGGACGACGGTCTGCAAGGGTGCGGTACGGGCCATCAGTGTTCGTAGAGCTGGTGCTTGAGCTCAAAGCGGAAGGTTTCCCCGGCTCCTTCGGGGCGGAAATCGATGGTGAAGAAGCGCCACTCCTCGTTGATGAAGTGGAATTCCGCCAGGTAGTAGATTGCTTCGCCCTCACGGACTTCCTGGAAATCCAGTGCCTGTGCGGTGATCAGGTCGCGAGTGCTGCCCTGCAGCTGCATCGCCCGCGGCTGGGTACCCTCGCCGACATGTTCGCGCACGGCAAGGTTGAGAATGGCCCGGTTCTTGCCTCGGGTAATGCCGTAACTGGATGCCACGCGGGGTTCCAGGAATGTCGTGTTGACGACGCTGTAGTGCAGCTCATAGGGCCCAAAGCGCTCGGACTGCTGGGCTGTTGCGCTCAGCGCGAAAAACACCGTCAGTGCCAGGATGTACTTCAGGTAGCGGATCATGATGACCTCATCGGCTGATCAGGTAGATCGCGGTGACGGCAAACAGATTGGGCCAGCTGCTGGCCAGCAGCGGCCTGCGCTCGGTATTGCCGACCATGTCCCGGGCGAGGATGCGAATGCCGCGTTCCTCGCACAGTGCCTCGAAATCCTTCACTGTGCAAAAGTGGATATTGGGTGTGTCATACCAATTATAGGGCATGAAGCGGGACACCGGCATGCGGCCCCGAGTGCCCAGATACAGCCGGCAGCTCCAGTGGGCAAAGTTGGGGAAGGTGACGATCCCCTGCCGGCCTATTCGCAGCATCTCGTCCAGCACCCGGTCTGGGTAGTGAACAGCCTGAAGGGCATGGGCCATCACCACCGTGTCGAAGCTCTGGTCGGGAAAATTGTCCATCCCTGCGTCCAGATCCTGCTCCACGATGTTGAGGCCCCGCCCGATCGCCGCCGTGATCTTGTCCGGGTCGATCTCCAGTCCCAGGCCGCGCACGTCGCGCTCCTGCTGCAGCATCTGCAGGAACTCACCGTTGCCGCAGCCCAGGTCCAGCACTTTCGAGCCGGGCTCAATCCAACGCTGTATATGGGTGAGATCAAGGCGCATCAGCGAAACTCCCGCACGCGCTGCATATAGGCGCTGAACAGCTGCAGGTACCGTGGTATGGGCATCAGAAAGGCGTCGTGGCCTTCGTCAGCCTCAATTTCCGCATAGCTGACCGGCCGGTCGGCGGCAATCAGGGCGTCGACGATTTCCCGCGATCGCCGCGGTGAAAAGCGCCAGTCAGTGGAGAAAGACAGAACCAGAAAACTGCAGCGGGCTTCGCGGAATGCCGCCACCGGGTCATCGCCGTACTCCCGTGCCAGGTCGAAATAATCCAGCGCACGGGTCATCAGAATGTAGGTATTGGCGTCGAAACTGCCGGAAAACTGGCTGCCCTGGTAGCGCAGGTAGCTCTGAACCTGAAATTCCGCGCCCTCCTCGTCCCCCAGCTCCAGGCTACCGGAGCGCAGGTCGCGGCCAAATTTGTTGGCCATGGCGCCGTCGGACAGGTAGGTGATGTGGCCTACCATGCGCGCCAGCGCCAGACCCTGTGCCGGCAGCGTGTCCTGCGCCAGATAGTGGCCGCCGGCGAAGCCGGGGTCGGACTGAATGGCCTGGCGGGCGATCTCGTTGAAGGCAATGTTCTGGGCGCTGAGGCGCATGGCCGAAGCGATCACCACACAGTGGCGCAAACGTTGGGGGTACAACAGCGCCCAGCGCATTGCCTGCATCCCGCCCAGGCTGCCCCCTACCACCGCGGCCCAACAGTCGATGCCGAGGTGGTCTGCCAATCGGGCCTGGCTGTGCACCCAGTCGCGCACACGCAGGGAGGGGAAATCCGGTCCCCAGGGCTCACCCGTTTCCGGGTTCGGAGTGGTGGGCCCGGTAGAGCCGTGGCAGCCGCCCAGGTTGTTCAGGCTGACAACGAAAAAATGGTCGGTATCGATGGGTTTGCCGGGGCCGATGCATTCGTCCCACCAGCCTGGCTTGCGATCCTCCGGGCTGTGGTAGCCCGCCGCGTGGTGGTGGCCGGACAGGGCATGGCAGACAAGCACCGCGTTGGAGCGCTCGGCATTCAGCTGGCCGTACGTCTCGTACACCAGTTCGTAGCCCTGCAGCATGCGGCCGCAGGCGAGGGTCAGCGGCTCCCGGAACTGGGCGCGCTGTGGCGTGACGATACCGACGCTGGCTGGATTCACGGCGCTGGTGTCAAAGTCCGATCACCAGGGCTGGATGCAGGCCCACGCCTGCCGCAATGTGCCGCAGTGCAATCTGGAGTATGTTGATCAGGATAAAGACCAGGATGGGGGAGAAATCGAGGCCGCCCATATTGGGCAGCATCTTGCGAAACGGCGCCATCACCGGCTCGGTGAGTTGGAACAGCAACAGCAGTGCAGGGTGCCGGCTGGCCGGGGCAATCCAGCTCAGGATGATCATGGCCAACAGAGCGAAGAAGTAGATGTTCACCATCAGCCCCAGGATCCCGAGTGCCGACCAGACCAGCAGCAGACCCACATTCGGTGGGCTGACACCGTTGAGTGCCAGCAGTGCCACGATGGCGGCGGTCTGCAGTATCAGGGCCAGCAGCAGCGATGACAGGTCGAGCCCGCCAAGGCTGGGTATGAGCCGGCGCAAGGGCAGTACCAGCGGATTGGTCAGCCGGGCAAGGAACTGGCTGACCGGGTTGTAGAAGTCTGCCCGCACCAGTTGCAGCAAAAAACGCAGCACCACCGCCAGCAGCGCCAGGGTCAGCAGGGTCTGGATCAGGTAGGAAGCAATCTCGCCCAGAGCACTCATGCGTTGCGACTCTCCTGATCGGCGCCCATTTCCGTCGCGCGCTGCTGTGCCGCGGCCATCGCGTGTGCCACCAGGTCGCGCAGGCCCTCGTGTTCGAAGCACTGGACTGCGCGCTCGGTGGTGCCGCCGGGACTGGTCACACGGCGCCGCAGCTCGGTCAGATCGACATCGCTTTCGCTGGCCATGCGCGCCGCGCCCAGGGCGGTCTGTCGGGTCATGGCAGTAGCGCACTCCCGCGACAGACCCATGGCGCAGCCCGCATTGACCATGGCTTCCATGAACAGAAAGAAGTAGGCGGGCCCGCTGCCAGACAGGGCGGTGATGGCGTCGAGCAGGCTCTCCTCGGGCACCCATTCGATCAGACCCACGGCGCCGAGAATCGTGCTGGCCAGATCCCGCTGCGAGGCGCTGACCTTACTGTTTGCGTACAGAGCGGTAGCGCCGACGCCGAGCAGGGCCGGGGTGTTGGGCATGCAGCGGACTACGGCCGTGTTTGCACCCAGGCCGTTCTCCATGGCGGCGATGGTTGTGCCCGCGGCAATCGAGATCACCAGCGCACCTCTGGCGGCTACCGAGGTGGCAATGCTGGCCATGGCCGAGGCCATGATCTGGGGCTTCACCGCCAGGATCACTACGTCTGCATCCGCACAGGCGGCGGCGTTGTCTGCAAAGGTGGCGACGGTGCCCAGCTGGCGCAGTTTTTCCAGGCTTTCCCGGGAAGGATCCGAGGCCCGCAGCGCGCTCGCGGGATGCCCGCTTTCCAGCAGGCCACCGATGATACTGGACGCCATATTGCCGGCGCCGATAAAGCTGATAACCGCAGTATTCAAGGGCATTGATTCCGTTGGCTGGTGGTTAGGGCAGAGGCGCAGTATACACGCCGTGCGGCGGCAAAATCACCCGCCCGCAGCTGCGCCGCGTGGGCCGAAGATGTCGGTGCCAACGCGGACAATGGTAGCGCCCTCCGCAATGGCGGCTTCCAGATCGCCGGACATGCCCATGGAGAGCGTGTCCAGGGTGGGATCCCGGGCCTGCAGGTCGGCCAGCGCCTGGCGCAGGGCAGCGAAGGGCAGACGCTGCTCTGCCTCCTCTATGGCGGCAGCTGGAATGGCCATGAGGCCACGCAGGCGCAGCCGGGGCAGCTTTGCTACCTCCCGCGCCAGGGCAGGGAGGTCTTCCAGGCTGACACCGGATTTGCTCTCCTCACCAGAAATGTTGACCTGCAGGCAAACCTGCAGGTCTGGAAGGCCCTCCGGCCGCTGTTCACTCAGGCGCCTGGCGATCTTGATCCGGTCAACGCTGTGCACCCAGTGGAAGTGGCTGGCGATGGGCCGGGTCTTGTTGGACTGGATGGGGCCGATGAAGTGCCAGCACAGTGTCAGATCCGCCAGCGCCTCGATCTTGTCCAGCCCCTCCTGCAGGTAGTTCTCGCCGAATTCGCGCAGTCCCAATGCCGCGGCGCAGCGTACATCTTCCGCCGATCGGGTTTTGCTGACCGCCAGCACCCGCACGCTACCGGGCTCGCGCTGGCTTTTTTCCGCGCTGAGTCGTACTCTTTCGAGCAGTTTGTCGATGTTGTGGCTGAGCGTGTTCCTATCCATGTCCGCGATGGTAGCGGATTCCGGCAGCGGCAGGCGAGTCGAAAATACGAAGCTTGGCTCCAGGGGAGTGAATCGGTGGATATTACAGAACTTCTTGCGTTCAGCGCGAAGCAGGGCGCTTCCGACCTGCACCTGTCAGCGGGCTTGCCGCCCATGATCCGCGTGGATGGGGATGTGCGCCGAATCAACCTGCCGCCGATGGATCACAAGCAGGTGCACGACCTGATCTACGACATCATGAACGACAAGCAGCGCAAGGATTACGAGGAGTTTCTGGAGACGGACTTTTCCTTTGAAGTGCCCGGCGTCGCTCGTTTCCGGGTGAACGCCTTCAACCAGAACCGCGGCGCCGGCGGGGTCTTCCGGACCATTCCCTCCAAGGTATTGACCATGGAGGACCTGGGTATGGGGCAGGTTTTCCGCGATATTTCCATGATGCCGCGCGGCCTGGTGCTGGTCACCGGGCCTACGGGCTCCGGCAAGTCCACGACCCTGGCCGCCATGGTTGATCACATCAACGACAACAAATACGAACATATCCTCACGATTGAGGACCCCATCGAGTTCGTTCATGAAAGCAAGAAATGCCTGGTGAACCAGCGCGAAGTGCACCGCGACACTCTGGGCTTCTCCGAGGCCCTGCGCTCCGCCCTGCGCGAGGACCCGGATATCATTCTGGTCGGCGAGATGCGCGATCTCGAGACCATCCGTCTGGCGCTGACCGCCGCGGAGACCGGCCACCTGGTATTCGGCACCCTGCACACCACCTCGGCGGCCAAGACCATTGACCGGATCGTGGACGTGTTTCCCGCCGCGGAGAAATCCATGGTGCGCTCCATGCTGTCGGAGTCATTGCAGGCGGTCGTGTCCCAGACTCTGCTCAAGCGCGCCACCGGCGGCCGGGTGGCCGCTCATGAGATCATGCGCGGCACCTCGGCGATCCGCAACCTCATCCGCGAGGACAAGGTGGCGCAGATGTACTCTGCCATCCAGACCGGACAGGCGCTGGGCATGCAGACCATGGATCAGTGTTTGAAGGAGCTGGTGGAGCGGCGCGTTATCAACCGGGATGTTGCCCGGGAGAAAGCCCGCATGCCGGAAAACTTCTAGTACCGATAGCCAGAGACACCGTTCATGCAGATTGAAGAGCTACTCAAACGTATCGTCAAGGAAGGCGCCTCGGACGGCTTCATCACCGCTGGCGCGCCCCCTTGTATCAAGGTTGATGGCCAGATCTACCCCATCAGCGACATCAAGCTCACTGACGAGCAGACTCGGGAAATCGTCCTCTCAACCATGAGCGACAGACAGCGGGAGGAGTTCCTCAGCACTCACGAGTGCAATTTTGCCCTTGCCAGCGAAAGCCTGGGGCGGTTCCGGGCCAGCGCCATGGTGCAGCGGGGCCGCTGCGGTATCGTGCTTCGGCGCATCGAAACCCGTATCCCCGAGGTGCAAGAGCTGGGTTTGCCCCGGATCATCGAGGATCTGGCGATGACCAAGCGGGGGCTGGTGATATTTGTCGGCGCCACGGGCACCGGCAAATCCACCTCCCTCGCGGCGATGGTGGGCCATCGCAATCGCAACAGCCGCGGCCATATCATCAGTATCGAGGACCCGATCGAATTCATCCATGAACATGCCAACTGCCTGGTCACCCAGCGCGAGGTGGGCATCGATACCGAATCCTTCGATGTGGCCTTGAAGAATACCCTGCGCCAGGCGCCCGACGTCATCCTCATTGGCGAGGTGCGGTCGGCGGATACCATGGCGCAGGCGCTCACCTTTGCCGAGACCGGCCATCTGTGCCTGTGTACCCTGCACGCGAACAATGCCAACCAGGCCCTTGATCGTATCCAGAGCTTCTTCCCCGCCAGCATGCACTCGCAGATCTGGATGGATCTCTCGCTGAACCTGAAAGCCATGGTGGCGCAGCAGTTATTGCCGCGCAAAGATGGCAAGGGTCGCGTCCCCGTGGTGGAAGTGCTGCTGAATACACCGCTGATCCAGGAGTATATCCGCAAGGGCGAAGTGCATCTGATCAAGGAGTTGATGGCCAAGTCGACGGAGCTGGGAATGCAGACGCTGGACCAGTCCCTGTTTGACGCCTACAAGAAGAACTACATCAGTGTGGAAGATGCGCTTCGCTATGCGGACTCTGCCAACGAAGTGCGGCTGATGATAAAAATGTTTGAAAGGGGCCGCTCTACAACGGATGGCACCGTGGGACTCAGCTTTGAAGAGGCCGACAATCTGGGCACCTACCTTGGGCAGCGAAAGTAGGTCGGTCGGGCCGCGCAGGTCGGGCCGCGCAGGTCGGGCCGCGCAGGTCGGGCTTCCTAGGTGTCTGCGTGGGCGCGGCTTTCGTTTTCCCGCAACCAGGTTTGCAGGATGAGTTCGGCAGCATAGCTGTCAACAGGAACCGCCTTGTAATCTCCGCGATGCCCCTGCCGCCGCTGCTCCTCCTTGGCCGCATAGCTGCTGAGGCGCTCGTCGGTCATTGTCACCGGCAAACCCAGCCTCCCATGCAGGCGACGACCAAACTTCCGCGCCCGCGTGGCCAGTTCACTCACGCTGCCGTCCATATTCAGGGGATCGCCGACCACCAGCAGATCCGGTTGCCACTCGGTGACCAGCGCTTCCAGCGCCGTCCAGTCTGGAATGCCATCTCGCGCCCGCAGCACGGCAACGCTGCGGGTAGTGCCGAGCAGCGTGTTACCCACGGCTACCCCAATCTGTTTCAGGCCGTAGTCGAAGGCGAGGACGGTGGCGTGTTTGCCTCGGGCCGGGACTGGCGAGTCAGGCATGCCCTGCCTGGGCCGAGATCAGATTCATGTCGATGCCTAGGCCGGCCGCTGCCGCTGACAGGCGGCGGTGCCAGGGGGTGGCGAAGATGATCTCGCTGTCCGCGGGCAGGGTCAGCCAGCTGTTCTCGGACAGCTCCTGCTCCAGCTGGCCGGCGGACCAGCCCGCGTAGCCAAGGGCGATGAGGTATTGCGCGGGCCCGCTGCCGTCGGCAATGGCGCGCAGCACGTCGCGGGACGTTGTGAGGGTGATTTCCGGTGTGACCTGCAGGCTCGCCTCCCAGCTTTTCGTGCAGTGACGGTGCAGGACAAAGCCATGATCTATCTCTACCGGACCCCCTGCGAGCACAGGCTCCTCGCTGTAATCCCGGCTGGCCTGGATGTCGAGATGCTCGAAAATCTCTGCCACGGTCAGATCCAGGGGCTGGTTGATGATGATGCCCATGGCCCCACTTTCACCGTGCTCGCAGACATAGGTAATACTTTGGGAGAAGATCCCTTCGGACAGGCTGGGCATTGCCAGCAGGAAGTGATCCCGCAGGCAATTCCCGCTTTTGATGGTACTGACCGCAGCCCGGACTGACATCGTGTGTGGTATTCCTCTTCCCTGTTGCGTGCAGGATCTGCGTTGCGCATCAGCCTGAGCTTAGCCGGTTTTCTTCAAATTGCCACGTGCGGATGATCTCCAGCTTGTCGGCGCTGGCCCGCAGTTCGGCTGGAAACCGGGCAAAGGGGGCCGCCATGCGAACAATCTTGATGGCCGCTTCATCGAGCACCGCAAAGCCGGATGAGGCCAGAACCTGGATGTCCTCAAGCTGCCCGTCGTGATTGATGACTACCAGCAGGCGCAGACTGCCGTAGATGCCGTAGCGCAGGGAGGCCTCAGGATAATAACGGTTGCCAACCGCTTCGACCCGCCGTCGCCAGTCGTGCAGGTAGGCTGCGTCCACGGCTTCGCGTGTCGAGAGAGCGGTGAGCCGTTTCACCCGTGGTCGGTTGGAGTAGTCCCGGGTCTGGTCTTCCAGCGCCGCCTCCAGATTCGCCAGCTCCTGGCTCAGGCGTTCTGCCTCCGGGTTTAGGCCCGGCATGGCGGCTGCCTCCGGGGTTCTGGCTGCCTGGCTGGTGTGAAGCTGTCGCGGACTGCTGGCGCTGCTGGTTACCGGGGTGCCGGCTGTTGCCTGTTCCCTGGGCGCCAGCTCGGCCTGCTGCTCGCTGGCGAGGGCCAAAGGCGCGCTGGCAGCGCTGCTGACGTTGGCCTCAGGCGTCTCGTCGCCGCTGCCCTGTTGGCTGAACTGGGCGAGATGAGTGGCGTCGTCCGGTGCAAGCTCGCTGCGCCGTTGAGCCAGGGTGATTTCCAGTTGGGGCGTGTAGGCGGGCTCTGCGCCGGGATCAAAACCGATGCCCAGCACCAGAATGGCGTGCAGGGCTGCGGCGAGGAAGATGGCTATCCCCAGGCCGTTTCCGGGTTCTGTGCCTGTGCCCTGCTGCATCCGCGCCTCAGCGTGCGGCCAACTCCTGAGCAATACAATCCATCAGCTGGGCGCCGATGTCCAGATGATAGGCGTTGTCGATTTCCTGGATACCGGTGGGGCTGGTGACGTTGATTTCGGTGAGGTAGTCTCCAATCACATCCAGGCCCACGAAATACAGCCCGCGTTCGCGCAGGGACGGGCCAACCTGTGCGGCGATCCAGCGGTCCCGGTCGGAGAGTGGCTGTGCTCTGCCGGTGCCTCCGGCCGCCAGGTTGCCGCGGGTCTCGCCGGCGACGGGAATACGCGCCAGGCAGTAGGGCAGGGGTTCACCGTTGATCATCAGGATGCGCTTGTCGCCCTCGGTGATCTCGGGAATAAAGCGCTGGGCCATGATCGTGTGCCGGCCGCGGCCCGTCAGGGTCTCAAGAATGACATTGAGGTTGGGGTCACCCGGCATCACCCGGAAAATGGAGGATCCGCCCATGCCATCCAGGGGCTTGAAGATGACGTCGCCGTGCTCGCTGTAAAAGGCCTTGAGGCGGCTTGAATCGCTGCTGACCAGCAGCGGCGGGCAGCACTGGGGGAACAGGGTGGCGAAGACCTTCTCGTTGCAGTCACGCAGGCTCTGACAGCGATTGACCACGAGCGTACCTTCGCGCTCGGCGGCTTCGAGCATATAGGTGGCGTAGACATATTCGTTGTCAAAGGGTGGATCCTTGCGCATCAGGACCACATCCAGCTCGGTCAGGTCACGCACATGGGCGTTGTCCAGCTGGAACCAGCCCTCCGGGTCGCGGAATACGGTCAGGCGGGCCATGCTGGCGCGGGCCTTGCCCTGCTCCAGAAACAGGTCCCCCGGTTCCAT
>JBLRXF010000048.1:0-12508 GCA_047920875.1 Haliea sp.
GAATCCGCTGGCAAACCGCATCCTGTCCGGCGAATTCATGCCCGGCGACACCATCACGGTAGATGTGGAGGGCGAGGGCACAGCCTTTGGCAAGCACTGATGTTCCGGGGGCGATCGCCCGCGGAGCGGGCTCCTACACGGTGCTCCCTCACCGTGCGCCTGCGCTGGGGCCGGGTGGCTTGTAGGACCGCGCTCCGTGCGCGATCGCCCGCGGACGAGGTGAATGGCCGCACAGCGGCCAGAGAAGGTAGCCTGGGCTCGCGGGCTGCTACCGCTGGCCCCGAGCCAGCCGGTACAGCAGCACTGCGGTGCGCTTGGCCTGCAGCGGCAGCGACGGCAGGTAGCCGGTTTCATCCACGGTGTGCCCTTCGGTGCCGCTCATGCCCAAGCCGTCGATTGCCATGTCCACATGGTCAGCGGCAAAGGAGATGTCGGCGGCGCCGGCCCTCAGGGGATTGACCGCGGAGACCTCGCCAAAGCCCAGGTCGTCGCTCACCTGTGACAGCAGCTCGAGCAAGCGCTGGTTGCCCGCGGTCGGCGCCATGGGCGGATAGCCCTCGTCGAAGCTGATGCTGGCGCGGGTGCCGGGGAGACTGTCCGCGACAATCTCCGTCATGCGCGCCTGTGCCCGCGCCAGCTGCTCCGGCGACAGTGCCCGGATATCCCCCTCCACCAGCGCCGATTCGGCCACCACATTGCTCTTGCCGAAGGCGCTGGTGCTATTGTCCGGCTCGCTGTTGTGCAGGGTGGTGCCGCCGGCAATGCGTCCTGGGTTGAAGGTCAGGAACTGCTCGCCGCGCAGCACCTCGTCGTCGTGGAAACTGTGCAGAATACGCGCCACCTCGTAGATGGCACCGGAACCGATGTCTTCGCGAAATACCTGGGAGGAATGTGCCGGGGTACCGCTCACGCTCAGGCTCCAGCCGCTGCTGCCGCGGCGGGCAACGTTGGCAGTGCGGTAATCGCCGTCGCCGTTTTCGAATCCGATGGCAATGTCCGCGTACTGCGCAGCATCGACCAGGGCCCGTTTGGACAGGGCCAGCGGTCGGCCGCTCAGTTCCTCATCACCGGTCAGTACCACCGTTATGTCCAGCTGCTCCAGAGCGCCGACTTCGCGCAGGGCGGCCAGCGCGCGCAGCATGATCACGTTGCCACCCTTCATGTCGGCAATCCCCGGGCCAGTGGCATGGTCGTCGTCAACCCGGGTATAGGTCTGGAAGGGGCTGTCCGGCTCGAATACGGTATCGAGGTGGCCGATGAGCAAGAGCTTCACCTGAGCCTCGCTGCCCCGGTAACGCGCCACCAGGTGTCCTGCACGGTCGAAGTCAGCGCCGTCCAGCCACTCGACCGTGAATTCCAGCGCGGCGAATTCTCTGCTGAACAGCTCACCAACCTCCCGCACTCCCGCGAGATTCATGGTACCGCTGTTGATGTTGACGCTCTCGATCAGGAGCTCCAGCGCCGCGGTGTTGGTGGCTTCGATGAAGTCCACCATGCGCTGTTCGGTGTCGGAGAGTATGGCAGACGTCGCCTGTGCGGACAGTGAGGCCAGCAGGAGGATGAGCCAACGAAGCGGCTTTTTCATGTCGTAGTTCCTTCGGTCAGAGCGCTGTTTGCCGCCACCTCGGCGGTGGCGGGCTGCACGTCGTCGCCGTAGCCGAACACCACCGCCAGAACCAGCACCAGCGCTGCGGCCGCCATCAGCTTGAGCAGGAGTGGCAGGCAGAAGCGGAACCAGTGGCCATAGGGCACACCGGCAATGCCGATGATACCCATCAGCACCGCATTGGTGGGAATGATCATGTTGGAGAAGCCGTCGCCAAACTGGTAGGCCAGTACGGCGACCTGGCGCGGGATGCCCAGCAGGTCGCTGAGCGGCACCATCAGCGGCATGGTGACATAGGCCTGGCCGCTGCCGGAGGGAATGAAGAAATTGAGCAGGGTCTGGATCACCAGCATGCCTACCGCGGCCCCCTCTGCGCCCACATGGGACAGCGGCAGTGACAGGCCATGCACCAGCGAGTGCAGGATCTGTCCATCCTCCATGACCAGGGAAATACCCCGGGCAACGCCGATGAGGATTGCGGTGGGCGTGAGTTCAATGGCGCCGTTGATGAACGTGCGCGCCGCGGTATCGGCATCCAGGCGCCCTAGCACGATGGTCAGCAGGCCCCAGGCAACGAAGCAGGCGCCGAGCTCGTACAGGTACCAGCCGTGTACCCGGATACCCCAGGCGATGGTGACGATGCTCAGCACGAAACTGGCCAGGATCAGCTTGTGGTTCAGCGCCAGCGGCGGGTAGACCGTCGCCGCCTGGTCAGCCAGGGGGCAGGGCACGCCGACCATCATGGAGCGGGAGGGGTCCGCCAGCACCTGCCGGGAGTAGCGCCAGACATGGTGGAAGCCGATCAGCACGAACGGCAGGAATATGCCGATACGCAGCGGCCAGCCCGACAGCACCGGCAGCCCGGCGATGTTCTGGGCGATGATCACGGTAAACGGATTGACCGCCGACACGCCGTAGCCGATGCCGTAGCCGGCCACGGTCATGCCCACCGCGGTCATGGCGTCCAGGCGCATGGCCTTGCACAGGGCCACAAGGATCAGCACGAAGGGAATGTATTCGCCGGCGGTGCCGATGGCACTGGAGGCCAGGGCAAAGCAGAATACGACCATGAAGATAAGTTTCTGCGGCTGCTCGCCAAAACGCTCCAGCAGGCGGCCGATGAGGGCATCCACGGTGCCGGTGGCGCGGGCAATGGACAGCACGCCGCCCAGGATCAGTACGAAGAAGATCACGTCCTGGGCACTGGCAAAGGCCCGTGGAATCGCGGTCAGGAGTTGCCAGGGTGTGAGGTAGTGGCGCTCCTCCACCAGAGCAAAAGTGCCTGGCACCACCGCTTCCCGACCGTTGGCCAGGGTGGCGGTTGCATAGAAACCCTGGGGCACGATCCAGGTGGCGACCATCGCCAGCACCATCATGCCGAACAGCAGGGTGAGAGTGTGCGGTACCTTGAATCGGGTCATTCCTGTCGGCCCTGTTGTGCACGGTTTACCAGCGCCTGCATTTGCAGAATCCGGTCAGTAAAAATCCAGTCGGCGCCCCGGTGGACTTCGCGCCGCAGGGCCCCGGCATTCTCCACGAAGCCGGTACCGACCTTGCGCCCCGCCGCCCGCAGCTGCGCCAGTCTGCGCCTTCCCAGCAGGGCGAAAGACCCGGCGACGCCGCCGTGCCCCAGCAACAGGTTCTGGCGGATGATGGCGCCGGCATTCATCCACGCGACATCGACAAACGCCGATTTCGGGATATCGCGAAAGCCCTCGAGGTGGTCGGGTTCCAGCGACAGGAGGTGGTAATCCCGCTCCGGCTCCAGGCCTGAGAGCGCCGCAGCAACCCGCTGCGGATAGTCCGGACGCACGCGCCAGGACTCTTTCACTTCGAGCATCAGGTGCAGTGTGCTGGCAAAGCGCTCAACCACTTCCTGCAGGTGCGGGATCTCCGGTACCGCCGCACGCAGGGTGGCGAAGTCCGTCGCGGCAATCGCCAGATCCGGCCGGTCAAACAGGCGCCCGCAGTCGGGGTCGTGGTGAATCACCGGTTCGCCATCACGGGTGAGGTGTATGTCTGTTTCCACTGCCCAGGCGCCTATGTCAGCGCAGAGCTGGAAGGCGGCGAGGGTGTTCTCAACGGCCGCATCGGGGCCGTGGGCGCCCCGGTGAGCGACCAGGTGTATAGTCTTGCCCTGCAGGCTGCTGCGGGACCCCGGCGCCAACGCCCAGGCCCGGTTGGCGAAGTGGTTGGCGATGGCTGACAGATTGGGCATTGGCAGCCTATCGTCCTCGCAGGCGTTGCACGGTGCGCTTGCTGTCGACCACCGACCAGAGGAAGCCGCCGCCAATGTTCACGGTATAGTCCTCTTCGAACAGCGGGCTGTCGCGATTGGCGGCGCCCTGGTGGCTGATGATCTGGGTGCCAGCGAACACCTGGAAGCGGTCGGTAAAATTCCAGCGCGCGAACAGGCTGAGCTGGGTGCCGAAGTAGCCTTCTTCTGCCTCAAAAAGCGGCCGCTCTGTGGTGACGAATTCGGGGGCGACGCCGTAGAAGAAATCGTGCAACTGACGGTCTGCCCAGATCGGGCGCAGGGAGACATTGGTCTCCAGTTGCGGCCAGAGCAGGCCCCAGTGCCGGTAGCGCAGCATCGGCTCGGCGACGTAGCCCTGGTGATCAATGCCCCGGAAATCCGTGGAGAATACCGCCCTGGCCTGCAGTGCGAGGTCCAGCTCGCCATAGCCATTGTTCGCGAACTCGTAGTTGCCGAGTTTCAATCGCAGCTGCGGCCCCACCTCGAACAGGAAGTCCAGGTCGGGCATGCCCTCGCGACGTTCATTGCGATCGCTGCGGGCATCAAAGGCAGCGTCGAAGGACATGGACAGCTCGAAGCGCGAGCTCTCTGCCGCTACCGCCCGTGCCGCCTGGCCGTCGCCCACGCGCAGCACGTCGCCGCGGTAAACCATGTAGGGCAGGGCAATGGCCCGGGTGCGGCGCTCAGAAGACGAGGGGTAGTCGGGGGTGTAGAGCACGCCCGCACCGAATCCCAGCTCCCACAGCGGCAGCTCCTCGATCGGTGGCTCGGCCTGCACGCTGGCCGCCAGCAGTAGTCCGGGCAGCAGGCGAAGGATATAGGGAAGTGGCATTCGGGCTCCCGCGTCAGTGTTAAAGCACAATCATATAGTCATGGTTGTCGGATTGCATGGTAACCATGGGCGAACAGCGGGCCCACCTGCCCACGGATGCGACTATTCGCGGCCGCCATACTGCTGTGCGAAGGCCAGGCTGTCGGCATTGTCGATCAGGGTGCCGTTGGCCAGTTCTCCGGTGCGGGCACTGATGACCAACATGGCCTGCCCCAGTTCGGTCGCTGTGATAACCAGTCGGCCCGGGCGCAGCAGCAGTTCGAGGAGGTAGTGCAGCACGTTCGCCTGCTCACTGGTGGGACGGATAAATGCCGAGCGGTAACTGAAGGTCCGCAGGGCTGTGTTCTCCGCCAGTGCGGCCAGCTCGCGCTCGGCGCGACCCTTTTCCCGGGCCCAGTGGGCGCTGCCTTCCGGGTCCGTGCCCATGCCGGTGACGTAGTGGAACGACAGTGGCCCCGGCGGCCCGGCTGCCAGCCAGGCGCGCACAAAAGCGATAGGGAAATCGACGTGAATCCGGGTATAGGTGTCATCGTCGACAAGCAACGAGGATGTGCCCAGCCCCCAGAGAACCGTGCTGACTTCCCCCAGCACAGTGGCCAGCCCGCTGTAGTCAGTGAAGTCCTGCTGCACATGGATCTGTACTCTGCCCGCGGCGACACCTGCATCAATGCGGGGTGATGAACGCCGTGTGACCACGTGAACCTTCTCCACCTCCGGCGCTTCCATGGCCGCCTTGAGCAGGCCGTCGCCCACAGAACCAGTGGCGCCAAAGACCATGACCACGCGATTGGCTTCGGGGTTGTATGCGGTATCGGTGGCAGGAGTCAGGGTTCCCTGGCCGACGCGCCCCCAAACCGTCATGCCCAGGACCAGTAGCAGAAACCCGATTGCGAGTGCAAGAGTGGTGCGTTTGACTACTTTCATGAGAGGGGTCTCGGGGCTTGCGCCGGTTCCTTGCTACGGTGACGCTGTCCAATCCCGGATCATGCTGAGCACCCTGTCAATCCCGGCCCTGTCCAAAGGCCCTTCATGGAACAGGGCGATAGCGCCATCCGGGGCGACCACTGCAATGGCGGAATTCTTTTCCGCCAGCTGCCAGTGACTGCGTCCGGCACCGGATTCATCTGCAACCAGCACTGCATCGGGGTGTTTCTTCTTGTTGCTTTCCAGCTCCCCCATCACGAAGCCACGTGTACCCCAAGCGGCATCCGCCAGATTGAGGATCGTGGTGACCCGCAGCTGACCGGGTGGGAATCCCGCGTCCTTGAGGGCATCGGTCAGGGGCTCGTTGAGCTTGCTGGTGGACATGCGCGCGGCCATGTACTGGATAACCTGGGCTTGCCCCAGCCCACTGTCCGAATGCCAGGGCTGGAAGTGGCTGCGTCCTTCAGCGAGCAGGAGTTCACCCTGATCCTCGATCAGCAGCGCTGGCAGTGGCTGGCCCGCGGTGATGGGCGAGCTGGCCTGCGCAGCGGCGATGGAGATTAGCAACAGGAGCCCCATCAGGAAGCCTCGGCACTGTTTCACACTGTATGTCATAGCGTACTCCCGTTGAGGTTCATGCGGTAAATTTCCCGGCTATTGTGTCGCATTTCAGAAAGGTGCGGTATCCTCGACTAACAGTCATTAGTCTGGAGTGCCCCATGCTGTCACAAATGGATGATTACCCGCTTCACCAGATTGCCGACCTGATGCGCTTTGTCGGCACCTCCGATCGCAATTTCTACGATCGCTACTACTTCAACGTGCACGCCTCCAGTGATGATCTGTTCATGGTCATGGGCATGGGCCAGTACCCGACCCTGGACGTGCAGGACGCTTTCGTGGTGGTCCGTCGGGGCGACCAGCACCACGTGGTGCGCGGCTCCCGCGAACTGGGCCACGACCGCATGGATACGTCCGTTGGCCCCATCCGCATCGAGATCATCAAGGGCCTTGAGAAGGTGCGGTTTATCGTCGAGGAGCGCCCCGGGCAGCCCCTGGCCATGGACATTACCTGGGAGGGCGCGATTCCCGCCTACCAGGAACCGCGACACTATATCCGCAAGCACGGTCGGGTGCTGTTCGACAGCATGCGCTTCGCCCAGACCGGCTGTTGGACGGGCAATCTGCGCATCGGCGAGGAAAACTTTGCGGTGACCCCGGATCGCTGGAAGGGCAGTCGCGACCGCTCCTGGGGCATCCGCCCGGTGGGCGAGTTCGAGCCACCCGGAGTGCATGCCGGCACGCCCATCATGGAAGGCATGTGGAACTACGCGCCGATGCAGTTTGACGACTTTTCCATCCTGTATATTGTCAACGAGCACAACGACGGCCAGCGCGTGCTGGAGGATGCGGTCAGAGTGTGGAAGGATCCGTCCCGGGAGACGGAGTGGCTGGGGCGTCCAGAACACGATCACCACCTGGTGGTGGCGAAGCCCTACCAGTCCTTTATCGACCGCTCGGTACTGCGCTTCCCCGATGCACCCGGTGGCCCGCTGGAGGTGGCGGTGACTCCTCTGACCCATGTCTGGGTGATGGTCGGCACCGGCTACGGCCTGGAGCCGGACTGGAAGCACGGCATGTACAAGGGCAAGGAAGTCGTGGAATATTTCAGCCTGGATCTGGAGCAGGACAAGGAGCGCATGTTCGGGCTGGTGGACAACGCCGCCCGCTTCGAACTCAGCACCGGCGAAGTGGGTTATGGGCTGTTTGAGTACTGTTTTTTTGGCAACTTCGACCGCTACGGCGTGGCCTGAGGTCGGTACAGAAGGAGAGCAAGTGGACGTGCACAGCGCATTGGCGATACATATCGGGCAGGATGAACTGCCCTTCGTGGACATCGGCGACGGCAGCCTGCTGAAGGTCCTGCAGGTAAAGCCCGATGAAGGCATCTGGGTCATCGAGAATATTTTCCAGGCAGGCTACGAGGTGGAAACCCACCGCCACACCGGGCCGGTGTACGGGTTCACCACCTCTGGCGCCTGGAAGTACAAGGAATACGATTACGTGAATCGCGCTGGCTCCTTCCTCTATGAGCCGGCCGGCTCCGAGCACACCTTGCAGTGTGTTGAGGACAATACCCGGGTCTGGTTTCACATGACCGGTTCCAATATCAACCTGGATGCCCAGGGCAATATCACCTCCGTGGTTGACGGCGCCCTGACTCTGCAGTTCTACCTGGCCATGTGCGAACAGCAGGGACTGCCGCGGCCGCAGGTGCTGGTGGGCTGAGCGTGAAAATAGACGTCTACAGCCCGGACAGCTACACCCAGGGCATCCCCCATGAACAGTTTGCCTGGCTGCGCGAGAACGCGCCGGTGTACTGGCATGAGCACCCCGATGGCGGTGGTTACTGGGTCCTGAGCAAGCACGCGGACATTGTCGCGGTGTCCCGGGATTTCAAGACATTCTCCGCCCAGCAGGGCTTTGTCATGGTCGATGACATGCCACCGGAGATTCTCCCGATGGTGCAGAACCAGCTGCTGGGCATGGACCCGCCCAACCACGGGCCGATCCGCCGCGCAGTCATTACCCGTTTTACTTCCCGGCGTCTTGCGGAGCTGGAGCCCAGGGTACGCGAGATTGCTCGCGCTGCCATGGCGCGGGTGCGGGCAGGTGAGGAGATCAACTTTGTCGATGATCTGGCGGGCGATCTGCCCACCGCGGTCATTTGCTCGCTGCTGGATATTCCGGAATCCATGTGGCCCCAGATCCGGCGCTGGTCAGACCTGCAGACTTCCGGCACCGACCCGGACCTGGGCGGTACCCCGGAGGAGGTGACCCAGGCCTCGATCGAGATGGGCAGTTACGGTTATAGCCTCGCCAGCGAGCGTCGCGACGGTGACGGCGACGACCTGGTGTCCCTGCTGGTGAACCAGGAAATCGATGGTCACAAAGTATCGGAGATGGAGTTTGCCTCCCTGTTCGTGCAGCTGGCAGTGGCCGGCAATGAAACCACCCGCGGCCTGATCAGCGCGGGCATGGAGCAGCTGCTGCAGCAGCCGGAGCTCTACCGGGCACTGGAGGCGGATCCCGGCGGGCTGCCGCTGGCGGTGGAGGAGATGCTGCGCTGGACCTGCCCCCTGCACTACTTTCGCCGCACCGCCACCTGTGACACGGAAATCCGCGGCCAGAAAATCGCTGCCGGCGAGCGGGTGGTGATGCTCTACAGCTCCGGTAACTTCGACGAGGACGTGTTTATCGACCCAATGCGCTTTGACATCAACCGTGACCCGAACCCGCATCTGGCCTTCGGCCACGGCATCCATCTATGCCTGGGCGCCAACCTCGCACGCATGGAAGCCCGCTTGTTTTTCGAAGAGTTTTTCCGCGCATTCACGGGCGTCGAGTGCACCGGGGAGCCGGTGTATATCCGCTCCAACAGCATTCACGGCTTCAAGCACATGCCGGTGCGCTTGCAGCGGTAGGAGATCGATGAGGGGACAGGTCTCATGGAGACCTGTCCCCCTTTCCGAGGCAGGCGGGCCGCTCGGGGACAGGTCTCTGCGAGACCTGTCCCCGTTATGCCAATCAGCCCAGCGTGTACTCTTGCAGTCCGCTGGCATCGTGGAGCTGACAAAACTCGCGGTAATTCCCGGGAAACAGGAACGGCGCGTGCCCGGCGGCATTGCGGTAGTAACTGTTGCAATCGCTGGCGCCCCAGGAAAAGCGCTCGAACCTGCCATCCATCCAGTTGTTGTAGTTGGTAAAGGATTCTTGCTTTACTTCCATGCTCCCGGCACCGGCGGCGCACATCTCCTGCAATAGCCTGACTATGGTTGCCACGCTCTTCTCCGCGGTTTTGAAATAGGACACATTCAGCACCAGACCATTGGGCCCCACCGCAAAGAAGTAGTTGGGGAATCCCGGCACCGAAATTCCCTTGTGCGCCCGCGGATTGTCGGCCATGACATCGCCCAGTCGGGCTCCTTCACTGCCGGTGACGGCGATGCGATCAAAATCCAGAATCCGGTAGCCGGTGCAGTAGATGATGATGTCGACGTCGATCTCACGGCCGTCCGTGGTCACCAACCCGGTGGGAGTGACTGCCTGCAAGCCCGCCGCAACCAGCTCCACATTGTCCCGGTTCAGGGCGGGGTAGAAGTCGTCGGACACCAGGCCGCGCTTGCAGCCGTAGCGGCTGTCTGGAGTCAGTTTCCGCCGCAGCTCGGGGTCGCTGATCGTGCGGTCAATGAATTTCTTCGCCACGTTCTCGAACTGGTCCATGCGCTTGTGGCCAAGCGTGACCGCGTGCTCCACCTGACCCATCAGCGCGTTCTGCCATTTCCGCAGCAGCGTGATCAGCAGGGGGAAGCGCCGGTACAGGCGCTGCTGGCGCTCGGAGTAAGGCTTCTTGCCGCGTGGCATGATCCAGTTGGCGGAGCGCTGCAGCACGGTCAGCTGTCCGGCAACCTTGGCTACCTCCGGCACGATCTGCACCGCGCTGGCCGCTGAGCCCACTATGGCGATGCGCTTGCCGGCCAGGTCTACCGCGTGGTTCCAGCGGGTGCCGTGCCAGCTGTCGCCCTGGAACAGGTCCATGCCGGGCACATCCGGGAACAGCGGCGTGTGCTGGTTACCCATGGCGTTGATCACCACATCGTACTCCAGTGTCTCGCCGCTCGCGGTTTCCAGGCGCCAGCAACCCTCTGGCTGAAATGTGGCGCTGGTGATCCGGGTGTTCAAGCGCAGGTGTGGGTCCAGGCCGAATTCCGTCGCGCAGCGCGCAAGGTAAGCCTGGATTTCCGGCTGGTCGACAAAGCTGGCACTCCAGTCCGGGTTGGGGGCATAGGAAAACGAATAGGAGTGGGCCCAGACATCGCAGGCCAGCCCGGGATAGGAGTGCAAGCGCCAGGTGCCGCCAGGGGCGTCGAGGGCGTCAAAAATCGTGATATGCCTGCAGCCCTGGCGCAGTAACTCGCGACCGCTGGCAAGTCCTGCTGGTCCGGCGCCGATAACTGCGACGCGCAGGGTGGAAAGGTCTGGCATGGTGCGATCCCCTGGTCTTTAACGAATCCGGTTTATCCCTTTCTCATCGCCAGCAGCTCCTCAGTGGAGAGCGTCTCGGTGTAGCGGACCAGCCCGGCCTCCCTGCGCTCCACCGCCAGCATGGACATGCGATCCGCCAGCTCGTTGCCTTCGATACCGGCGTGGCCCCGCACATGCAGTACTTGCACGGCGTCGGCGATGTCCAGGTAGAGCGCATGAGCCTGCTGAATCAGTTCCAGGTTTTTTATTTCCCCACCCTTGCGGGTCCACCCCTTTGCTTTCCAGCCGAACGCCCAGGTGGTGATGCAGTCGATCGCATACTTCGAGTCGCAGTGGATGGCGACACTGAGCTCCTCGGCAACGGCAGCCCTGGCAAATTCAAGGGCGTGATGCAGGCCCAGCAGCTCGGCGGTGTTGTTGGTGCCGGCAGGATTGTAGAGGCCATACCAGAGCTCTGCCAACGTGCCCTGGCGATAGATGGCGATACCGGTGCCGGCCTGGCCCGGGTTGGGGTCGCAGGCGCCATCACAGTAGATGTTTACCTCGGCACCGGCGCCCGGGACCACGGCGGAACCAGGCTTTGCTGCTGCCTTGCGCGTGGCGGGGCGCGCCGGGGCGCCCTTGCTGTAGGCAGCCTCGGCTTCCTCCCGGGTAGGGAAGGACTTGTAGCGAGCGCCGGGAAAACTCTTGACCTGGCGCTCGGCCTCCGGCCAGCTGGTATAGATGCCGGGCGCCTTGCCGGTCCAGACAACGTAGTACTTTTGCTTCGCCATGGGTGGGGCCTTTTTTTGCGGGTGGAGAACTTGGCACAAACCAGTGGCTGTCGCAAACACTATCTGGCGCGCTTGCCGCCCTGCTAATCCCTGGCCAGCAGCGTTATGGTGCCGCTGTTGCCATCCAGGCGCACCCGATCCCCGGTCTGGAAGATGCGCGTTCCCTGGCGGGTGTTGACCACACAGGGCAGGCCGTACTCACGGGCGATGACCGCCCCGTGGGACACCGAGCTGCCGAGGTCAGTCACCAGGCCGCCAATCAGGCTGAAATAGGGCGTCCAGCCAATGTCGGTTATCGGCGTGATCAGGATCTCTCCCGGCTGCAGCGCAGCGGCTTCGGCCAGGGTATGGGCGACCCGGGCGCTGCCCTCGACAATGCCCCCGGAAGCGGGGCGCCCCTGCAGCATGCCGTCCGCGGAGTCCACGGCCTGAAGCTCCAGTGGCTGCGGCATGCCTACCGAGATCTCCGGGAATTCGAGCTTTTGCTGGAAGGCCAGCGCCTCGCGCCGGGCCTGTGCCAGCGCCACGGCAGCGTCGGTGAGTTGCGCCGAATCAGCCTGGGCGATAAATCCCGGCAGCTCTGCAACGCTGAAAAAGTTCACCAGGTCCGCATCGGGCAGCCGGCCCTCGCTGACCAACAATGTCCCCAGATGCCGAAAACCCTGCTTGAAGCGGTGCGCCAGGTCCACCAGCTGCGATTTGGTGCGCTCCCGGCGGCGAATGGCGTTGTGAGCCTTGGGCAGCAGCCAGCGCAGGTCCCGGCCCAGGTCCGCCCAGTTGATCTCGCTGCTGTGCAACTGGCGATGGCCGCCGGTCACCAGGCGGCCGTGCACCGCGGCCTGCATGCTCTGGATCAGGGGTAGTGGGTCGTCGCCCCAGGAAGGGTCGCGCAGGCACAGCTCGCGGTAGCCGCGGTGGCCGTGGGCCTGCAGGAATGCCGCGAAATCCGCGTCCAGTGGAGGCGTAGCGCGCAACCAGTGCAGCGCCTCCGCCAGGGGCGCCGCGACAAACTGCTGCCCTGCCTGCGGCTCCGCGGCGATGGCATCCAGCAGCTGGTCCAGCTGCTCCAG
>JBLRXF010000049.1:0-12223 GCA_047920875.1 Haliea sp.
GATGGCAACATCGCCGGTGTTGACTGCCTCGATGCTTGTGACGCCTAACACACCGCCAAAATGGTCAATGTGGGAGTGCGAATACACAATGGCTTTGACCGGAAGCTGTCCCAGGTGCTCATTGGCCAATGCCAGCGCCGCTTCCGCGGTCTCCCTGGTCAACATCACGTCAAACAGTATCCAGCCCGTGTCGCCGCGGATCAGGGTGAGATTGGCGAGATCAAAGCCACGAACCTGGTAAATGAAGTCGGGAACAACTTCATACAGGCCAAAGTTCATGTTCAATGTGGCTATTCGTTGCAATGAGGGATGGATTGAATCAAAAGATTCTCCGCTCAGGAGGAACTCGTAGCTGCCGAGATCCCAGACGACATTTCCAGCGCTGTCCAGAATTTGCCGTGAATCCGGCGCCGCGATGAATCCGCGACGTGACTCTTCGAAGTCTATTGTGTCCTCAAACGGCAGGCTTGCACGCAGGCTTTGCTGTAATTTTCTGGTGTGCTCGGAAGGTCCTTCTCCCTTGGCATGGAAATGTTGTGCTGCATCGGCGCCGAGCGCAAATCCCAGTGCCAGAATTCCTGCGAACATTGTCCCGCAGGTCTTTTGCCGGCAACCAAACGTGGAAAGGAATGCTGTGCCGGCAGGCGAATTCTTCCAATATTTATCTGACATAAATATCCTGTGAGTATCCGTGATCAAAAGCGATAAGTGGCCTGCAAGGCAACGGTTCTGGGCCTTTCAACAAAGGCTACGTAGCTTGTGACAGGGCCAGTCAAAGGAACGTCGTTGGCGAACGTGATGATTTCTTCATCGGTCAAGTTGCGCCCTATGAGTGCAAGTTCCCAGCTATCGCTGGCCGATGCGAGTGCCAGGCGTGCATTGAGCCGCGTATAGCTGTCCTGCTTTACATTGGGGTCAAGATCAGGTGCCGCAAAATAGTCATCGGAATAGCTGACATCAATCGTCGAGCGCAAAACCATTCGTGAGGTAATATCAAGGCTGTGGGTAACGCTGATAACGCCGCTGATTTCCGGCGTGAACTGGTTGGTGTTGCCCTTGTAGTTGCAGAACGCGACACCATTTGAAATTTGATCAGGCGTCTGTCCTTTGTAGCAGGGGCCGTTCTGGTAGTCGTCAAACTTGAAATCCGTATATCCGAGGGCGCCAGTGAGCAGGATGCTCTCGGACAGCTGCCAGCGCCCATCCATTTCGATACCCTGAGTCGTTGCCGCAGCAGCATTCTGCACGTCAAATCCGAGTATGCCGTCATAGACGCTGACTTGCAGATCGTCATACTCTGTGCGGAACAGGGCGATATTGAGCTCCGCTGAGTTATCCAGCAAGCGCAGCTTGGCGCCTGCTTCCAGTGAGACTGCTTCCTCCTCTTCAAATTCCAGTGCGGTAGATCCAGAGGGCAAGACCGCACGGTTGCTGCGGGCGTCAAAGCCGCCGGCTTTGTATCCGGTTGAAAGGCTGGCGTAGAGCATCGCGTCATCACTTGCATCCCACTGTATGCTGAGCAGCGGGGTAACGACCTCCTCCGTGCGATCGCCGCTCAGGTCATGGGGGAAAAGGCCAAGCGGTGGCAGAGGCATGCCAAGCTCTGCGAAGTTGGGCAGATTGAGCGGGTTGAATGTGCTGCCATCCAGATTGGTGAGGCGCAACAATCTCCCGCCTTCTTTTTCTTCATGGGTGTAGCGCACCCCGACGGTCATACGCAGACTATCGCTGGCATTCCATGTGGTCTGGCCAAAGATTGACCATAAGTCACTGTCGGAAAAATAGTCTCTTTTCGCGCCTACCGAGACAATGGGCAGTGTGATGACAGAATCTTCGCGAAAATCGGTTTCAGAGGTCTGGAAGAACACTCCCAGAATGTGCTCGAAAGTCTCGCCCTGGTTTGTTGCCAGACGAAGTTCCTGACTGAACTGGCTAAACTCTTCTTCGGCGGGGACCTGTACTGTGCTCGCGATTCCGCCATCGGCATCAATCTCTTCGTCATACTCATATTCTGACCAGCCACTGATTGCGGTCAAGGTGTAACTGTCGTGCTCGTAATTGAACGTGAGTGTTGCATTGTTGTAGCGGTTGTCACTGTACTCTGGATCCAGCGTAGCCTTTTCCGTGAAGTTATTGACGATCGGAGTAGTGCCGCCAGGTGCTGGGTTCCCGACGATGACATAGTTGCGTCCAGTAAAATCGAAGCTGCCGGTTTCGAGCTTGAGGTCCAGCGCAAGACGTTCAGAGGCATCCCAACGGAGAGCGGTCCTGATCAGGCTTTCTTCAGTCGCCATCTCATCGGTGTTTTTTGCCGTATTGCGAATGAAGCCGTCCATCTCCCGATAACGGACTGCCATTCTGCCGGAGAGTGATTCCGTAAGCGGGCCTGACAATATCAGGCTGGTGTCCAGTTCCCCATGGTCCGGCTCGTAAACAGCTTGTATCTGTCCTTCAAACTCGCTTGTCGGCTTTGCAGTCGTCATGTTCAGCGCGCCTGCAATGGAGTTCTTTCCAAAGAGAATACTCTGCGGTCCGCGCAGCACTTCCACCCGCTCCAGATCAAAAAATGGTGCCCGCAGCTGGCGAGGGCGGCCATAGTAAATGCCGTCTACATAGGTGCCAACGGACTGTTCGAAGCCCTGGTTTACCTGTGACCCCACGCCGCGAATGTAGACATTGGAGCCTAGTGATGCCTCGGTCATTGTCAGGTTTGGGACATAGGTTTGCAGGTCAGCGATGCGCGTAATGCCCGCCTCATTCAACTTGTCGCCCCCAATCGCATTGATCGATATAGGCACGTCCTGAAGGCTCTCGCTGCGCTTTTGCGCCGTGACGATGACTTCCTCCAGCACTTGGGCGTTCGCGGATAGATGTGAGACCGTATAGGTCACAACAAAGGCCAGGGTCTTGATGGGGAAGGTGCTTTTGATCGACATGGTTATTTCCTGTTTGTGTTGATAGGTAAATTCTGGAGCCACTTTTTTTTCGAATACTGCGACCGCAATGTCTTCAATCCCTCTGGAGTGGGTGTCGGGGGTATAGAGGCACTTTCTGATACTCATCGAAAAGTTGTAGGAGCTTTGCCGACGTTTCCGTAGCAGCGGAATTCGCCATCAGTTCCTCTGCCGAAAGCTCACCTCTGAAGTACTGACTGAACGTATCGGCGCTGGTGGAAATTACCGCGTCGGGCTGTCTATAGTGTTTGGCAGGTTCGGAGACGTACTCGGCAATGCCCCGACGTATGTGCAGGCCATAGCTCGCGCCGTCAATTCTGAAGGCCAGAAGACCTTCGCTGTCCCGCGCGCGTTCCGGATTGATGCGAGTGCGCAAGTGATTCACGGCCCTGCCTATGTCTTGTTTAACCCAGTCGCTGGTCTGGACGCTCGCGATGGAAAAGTCGCCGTTATCCTCCAGGCTGAGCGCGGCAGCCAGGTAGAAATGCCGGGTGATGGTGCCCGGACTCATCTGTCCAAGCTTTCTGAAGATCGTCGCGAGAAGTCCTCGATACTGCTCGTTACCGGGATCTAGATAGTACAGTTGTACCGCGAGTTCCTTGGCCCACACGTACTCATGGGCCGCCTGTGCAGAGAGCGCTGCCTGGTACAGGGCCGTTTCCCCGCCGACCAGCGCTGTCAGTCGCTGCGCATGAATGTGCCGGGGCAGGCGGTGCAGGTCTTCGGCATAGCCGGAAAACCAACCATGATTTTCCTGGGCGATAGCCTGGGGATACGCTTCGTATTGACCATAGGCCTGGTTGACGAATGGATGACTGCTCAGGTGCTCAGGCAATTGAATATGATGACGCAGTTCGCCGGCGGGGATCCCGAGGTTGGTGAGTCGGATTGTCTGGTCATAGATGAATGCGGTGGCGTCCAGAACCGCATTGGTGGCCTCGATGATCGTATCTTTTCCGTACAGGGGGGCGCTTCCACCGCCGACAGAGAGTTCGATTTCCGGCTCCAGCTCCCTGATTTTCTTGAGCGCGTCCATCCAATGCGTCGGGTTGCGGAAGCGGTCTCCTCTGAGCGTATACAGGTTGGGAATCGTCGGCCACAGGACGTTGTCGATCACAATCTTCTGTTCCGGGAGCCAGAATGTCAGTACATCCTCCGTATCAGTGATTGCGTGGAACGCCTGGATGTCTATGCCGCCGATGGTAATGACTTCCCCGTCATCAAGGGTTCTGGTGGCGGCAAGGCGAGCGCTCTCGTGTCCAAGTTCCAGTGACAGGGAGGCTGACTTGGCATCCGGTCCGGTATTCGGGTGGTGAGTGCCGAAATGGATCTTGGCGCGTCCGTCGAGGGTGGGCAGGAGGTCCTCGATCGTTGGATTGGCCATTTGGCCATACTGCTCTATGAACCGGTTGGCATCTGGATGGGCGACGATTAAAGCATCGTCTCCGTCAAGGAGCGTCGCTGCGCCCTTTGAATAGTGCGCATGGTCGTAAAAAACGGCGATGACGGGCTTGGTGCTGATCTGCTCGCGGATTACCTTCCTGAACAGGCGTCCCTCGCCTGCGTGCTCCCCCGTCGAAAAGACGAGCAGGCCTTCAGCAGTCTCGATGACGACCGGGCCATAGAAAAATCCGGTAATGATCCAGACCTTCTCGGTGACGCGCTGAGCGCTGACTTCCTCGCCCATTCTCAAGTACGGCCCTACACGTTGCAGTTCGCTCAGGTTGGCGAGGCCGCCATTTGCCATCACCTGGGGCTGGAATTCGGGATTGTTGTCATAGTGCCGCCAATCGACAGCGGCCACTGTGGGGCAAAGAACGCCCAGAGAGCAGCAAATGAAAATTGCGATAGGACGCAGAGGGTTTGTCATGCGCGGTGCCTATTATAAAGTTATGCGTGATGCATAGGCATCATAGCTTGGCCCAAAGTATCTCGCAATTGCATGAAAAGTATTGTAAGTATGCATAAATGATATAGATGGCGCGCTTGAGGTTTGTATGGGAGCTGCGGGAGTATGGGTGTTGCTGGCGGAGAGGGATTCGGCTCTGCGGTGGTTGATCGTCGGCATCGTCTGCTTCGCCTGGCCAGGGGCGGCAGTCGCTGCGGCTGCTACGGAGCGCAGTATCACCGTGCCAGGCACGATTTCAGAGCCTGCGCAGCACCTGCTTGAACAACTTGAGCAGCAGAAACCCTGGCAAACAGCAGCGCCCGCGGTCACAGACGCAGAGGCCTGGAGCGTGCTCCGTGAACGGGCGGATGCGCGGGGTCTGGAGAGAGCACGGCAGTGGCTGGAGCACGGCGCAGTCTCCATAGAGGAGCGTACAATGGACGCCGTGCCAGTGCTCGACATCCGGCCCCTCGATTGGCGAGACCACGGCCAGGTCATTGTGTTCTTGCACGGCGGTGCCTTTACGCTCAATAGCGCCAGGGGGACCCTGGCGAATGTCGTTCCTGTCGCGCTGGCGTCGGGATTGCGCGTGATTTCGGTCGACTATGGCAAAGCGCCCCAAACCGACTGGTGGCAGATGCAGCAGCAGGTATTGGCCGTGTTCCGCAGATTGTTGGCTGATGGCTACGCCATGGACAGGATCGGTGTCTATGGCGCGTCTGCCGGTGGTGGCCTGGCCATATCGTCAATACTGGCAGGACGCAGTGCTGGATTGGGATGGCCGGCCGCACTCGTACTCTGGTCGCCCTGGGTCGATCTGAGTCCTGCGGGGGATACCATGGAGACCCTGAAAGATGCCGATCCGATACTGGACTATGATGCACTCCTGAAACCGTCAGCAGAGGCCTATGCTGCCGGCCTGGCGCTCGATGACCCACGAATTTCACCGATTTATGCCAGCTTCGCGGAGGGCTTTCCGCCGACGCTGATTCAGGACAGCACCAAAACCATTTTCCTCAGTGGCAGCGTGAGGCTCTATCGACATCTTGATGGCGCCGGCAAGCAGGTGGTGCTTGATCTCTATGAAGGCCTGCCGCATGTGTTTCAGCAGTTTTCCCTGCCCGAATCCGCCATGGCCATCAGCAAGACGGCGAGCTTCCTGCTGGAACATCTCGCCGAGTCTCCAGGTCTTGCTGCCGATCCATGACGAGGCCCGGCCGCGGCAATAACCCGTCGGATCTTACTCCCCGTCCAATACCCGGCCCAGTGTCACCTCGCCCATGATGGTCGTGCGGTTGATCACCCGCCGCACACCGGGCGGAGTGCCGGTGGCGCAGTGCATGATGCGCCAGTTGTCCCAGAGCACCATGTCGCCCTCCTGCCACTGATGGAAGTAGTGGAACTCGGGCTTGCGGGTGTGGGCCACCAGGCGCTCCAGTAATTCGATGGACTCGTCATTGGATAGGCCGAATTTCTGCGGCGTAATCACCCGGTCCAGAAACTGCTCGACGATTTCCAGCACCTTGCGGCCGCTTACCGGGTGAGTGACCACCGCCGGGTACACCGCATCGGCGAAGTCGGGGAAGCCGATATCCGAGGGCTTGCGCGGCAGGTTCGCCCCTGGCTGGTAGCCTTCCAGATTCACGTAGCGCATGTGCTTGCGCTGCATGCTGAAGCTGTAGGCGACCTCCAGTTTTTCCAGCAAAGCCTGAGTGTCCGCATCCAGGGTATCCCAGGCCAGAGCCAGGTCGCCGAAGCCGGTGAGACCCTCGCTGGAAGGCACCTGCACCGCTGTGAGTACGGCACCGTGATTGGGGCGTGCGGTGTAGTGCAGGTCCATGTGCCAATCGAGGCGGCCGACAATGGCCTCGCCGTTATAGTGAGCCAGCATGTAGTTGTCTTTGTCGGTGCCATTTTCCAGCACAAACAGCTCCGGGTATTCTGCGGAGGTTTTTACCTTCAAGGGATGCAGCTCCAGGGGCCCGAAAATGCGGCTGAATTCGATCTGGCTTTCCGGGGTGATGGTCTGGCCGCGGAACAGCAACAGTCCGTACTCATACCAAAGATCGCGCAATGCCTGTTGCAGCGCGGCGCTGGCAGGCTGGGTAATGTCGAAGCCGCTTACTTCGGCGCCGATATGCTTCAGGGGGGTGACGGTCAGCGTCATGGGGTGTCCTCAATGAATAATAATGAACGAATCGGCAAGGCCGGAGCTTTATTCCAGTACCCGCGGGTCGCGGCGGATTTCCCGCCTGGCCATGGCTTCCCAGAGGAAAGGAAAGCCGTTGCTGTCGGTCCTGTGGCCGGTGGCCATGGCGACCTCCTGCGTCAGGGGCTGGCCGTTGCCCAGTGCCTCAACCCGCCAGGCCAGGCGGCAGCGCCATTCCAGGGTAATCGCACGCAGGTGGGCCTGGCGCACATCCTTGCCGACCAGGAACACGCCGTGGTTGGCCAGCAGGGCCCACTTGTGCTCGCCCAGTGCCTCGACAGCTGCGCGGCCCTCGGCTTCATCGTTCACGGTACCGTGATATTCGTCGTACACAACCGGGTCACTGTCCACCAGCGCCGAGGTCTGGTCGTAAATGGGCGGTACCCGTTTGCAGGCGGCCCAGACTGAACCCCACTCCGGATGATTGTGGATCACCACCTTCACATCCTCGCGCAGGTTGTGCATGTCGCGGTGCACATTGATAGCGGGGGTCACGTTCCAGCGCCCGTCCAGGATCTCGCCCTGCTCGTTGATGGTGAGGATGTCCGAGGCGCAGACCTCGTCCCAGGCCAGCTCCCAGGGGTTGACCAGCATTGTGCCGTCATCCTGGCGCAGAGTGATGTGGCCGGCGATGTGGTCGTTGTAGCCTTCCCGGAACAGCACCCGGCACAGCAGGGCCAGCTGCTGGTGCTCGGTGAGGGTTGGCAAGGTCGGATAGCGACCCGGGTTGGGTACCAAGGGTGCGAGCAGTTTCCAGTTCAGGCTGGGGTCATCTTGGTAGTTCATCATCGGTGTCCTCTTGTTGTGATGGGTCGGGGTTCGGTGCTGCAGGTGCAGCTTGGAGGGCGTGAGCGATCAACAGCTGCTGGAGTTCAGCCTGAAAGGCGCTGTTGCCCAGCCAGTCGGGATGTTCATCCACGGCCCTGGCAGTGGCTTCGGTCAGGGTGGCGGCAATCAGGAAAGCGCGCATTGACGCAGTCGCCGCTGGCATCCCGGGCCGGTGGTGCAGCAGCAGTTCCTGCAGCCAGTCTTCCAGGGAGCTGGTGGCCACGTAGCGGCGAACGCTGGCGTGGATGAGGGTGTCGAAACCTATTTGCCGGTGGTAGCCTCGATACACTTCCCCGTGCCGCTGCAGCAGGCGCTGGTGGCGTTGGCAGGTAACCAGTACCAGCTCGCGCAGCGTTCCCTCCAGGGACTGCCAGCGCAGAGCGCCCAGGTAGCGCGTTTCGCTGGCCAACTGGTCGGCCTCCTCGGGGGCGTCCTCGAGCAGAACATCGAGCAGTACCGCCTCCTTGTTGGGGTAATACTGATAGAAGGAACCGATGGTCACGCCGGCGACATCCGCAATGCGCTGCGCGGTCAGGTTGTCTGCACTGCCGTCTTGCAGAATGCGCCGACAGGCCTCGCGAATGGATGCCACAAGAAGCCGCGAGCGCGCCTGCTTGGGCGCGCGCCGGGTAGCCTGTAACCTGTTCTCCGGGTTCGTCATGGGTTCAACCCTAGCGCAGTCAGCCTGTTGCGCAACTCGCGTTGTCAGTCCGCTATGCCGCCGATAACGCACTGATTTAAAAAGATAATTCCATAAAAACCGATGGTACTCGGATTTTATGTGGAATACAGGTCAGGTGGGCATGTGGTTGCCGGCCCAGACGACCTTCTCGAACTCCCCGGAAAAGTCCTTGATCAGCGCGGAGCGCACCAGGAACTGGCTGGCCGTGATCAGCCATTGACCGTCCCGGCGCACATAGTCGTCAAGGTAATAACCGCCCAGCTGGACGCTGGTCCGGTCGCGGGTATTGATGCTGTGAAAGCGCAGCCCCACTCTGGCGCTGGCTGAATCCGCGCCAGTGAGGTCGACAATCATGTTTTCCGCGTGATGCATGTCCACGATATGTTCGTGACAGCCCAGCTCGACGAATACCTCGACAAAGGCTTCGCGGCTGTCGAACTGTCCGATATGGCCAAAGTTGATGTCAATCCGGCCTGGCGCGAAGCAGTCTCGCACCCGCTCTGGCTGTTTGTCATCGCAGGCATTCAGGTAGCGGAATTTCAGTGTCCTCACCGCCTCCATGCTTTCCAGCGCCTGGATTTTCGTCGTCAGATCATGGTCCTGCGATTGCATACTCCGCCTCCGGGTAAATGAGTATCATGGATCGAAGCATAACGTCCCCGATCAAGCGGGCAAACCAGGCCCATGCAATCAGGGAGAGACATTTTGCCAGCGGGGGAAATTCTGACCATACTCTAGTTACACAAGGAGATGAATATGCACTCGGCTGCCAGTCCCGATAATGACCGCCAGCGCCCGGGGGTGCTCAGGTTGCTCGGATTCTTTCCCACTGCCTTGCCGAGGATAAGCCGGGTTTCGGCAGTATCACCCCTCTGTAACCCGGCCAAGGATCGCGATCTTGGCGCACAGCAGTGATAACGGGCGCATGTAGACTGGCGCTTATAGTCGGCTGCCTGGTGGCAGCAGGGGCCACGGCGCAAACGGGGCAGCATCTGCGGGTGGGTGTCTATCACAATCCACCCAAGCTGCTCCTGGTCGAAGGGCGCGTGTCGGGCATCTTCGGCGATCTCCTGCAGCATATCGCGGAGCGCGAGGGCTGGGTGCTGGAGCCTGTCCCCTGTGGCTGGAACAGCTGCCTCGAACTGTTGCGCGAGGGCCGGATCGACCTGATGCCGGATGTTGCCATCAACGACGTGCGCGATCTTGATTACCGTTTCCACCAGACGCCGGTGTTGCGCAGCTGGTCCCAGCTGTACAGTTCCGCGGCCATCAGCGTGTCCAGCCTGCTGGACCTGGACGGCTTGCGCATCGCAGTGCTTGAAGGGTCTGTCCAGCAAGCCTACCTGACCAATCTGGTTCAGAGCTTCGAGCTCAAGGTGAGTTGGGTGGCGGTGGAATCCTTCGAGCAGGGATTCGAGGCGGTGCGCGAGGGGCGCGCCGATGCGGTGGCTGCGAACCAGCTGTTCGGAGATCAGCGGGCCCGCGACCTGGGGTTTTATGTGACCCCGGTAATGTTCCAGCCCTCACGCCTGCATTTTGCCGGTAGCCAGGGACTGGATGAGAGCGTGCTGGCAGTGCTGGATCGCTATCTCATCGACTGGCAGGCGCAACCGGGTTCTCTTTACTTCCAGATCCTGCGGCGCTGGGGAGTGCGCGATGACGAGCCGACTCTGCCTGGCTGGCTCTACCCACTGGCGCTGGTTGGCACCTTGCTGCTGGCCTTGGCCCTGTGGCTCGCGTGGCTGATGCGGCGCCGGGTTGCTGCCAAATCGTCGGAACTGAAGCTCACCGAGACCCGTCTGGAGACCATCCTCGACAATATTGACGCCTGTATCTACATCAAGGATCTGGACCACCGATATCGCTATGTCAATCGCAGGCAGCGCGAGCTGTTCGGACTGGAGGCAGAGGCCCTGCTCGGTGCCAGCGACAGGGATCTGTACACCCCAGAGACTGCTCAACACCAGTATGAAGTCGACAGCGGGGTGCTGACGAAAGGGGATCGCCACGCAGAGGAGGAGGTGCTCACACTCAAGAGCGGTGATTCCCGGACCTTTCTTACCATAAAACTGCCGCTGCACGATGCCACAGGTCGCATTTATGCCCTGTGTGGCGTTGGGACGGACATCGGCACCTATCTGCAGTTGCGGGAGGATCTCAATCAGGCGCAATACTTTGACAGGATCACCGGGCTTGCCAATCGTTTCCTCCTGCTGGAGCGCCTGTCTCAGGCCCTGGCCAGCGCAAAGCGCACCAGACTCGAAGGCGCGGTGGTGACTCTGGATCTCAACGGCTTCAGCAGGGTTAACGAGACCCTCGGTTTTTCAGCCGGCGACGAGCTGCTGCGGCAGGTTTCTGCACGCATTTCCGCCCTGATCACAAAAGCCGACGTTGCCGCGCGAGTTGGCGCGGACGACTTTACCGTTGTTTTGACCGACTTAAGCAGCGACCGCGACACCGCGGTGGTGGACGCCCGGCGCTGGGTCTCAAACCTGATGGATTGCCTGGGTGAATCCTATCAGCTGGCGGATGCCAACCAGGTCATGTCGTTCTCGGTGGGGATCAGCATGTTCAGTGATGCCCGCACCGATGCCAGTGCCTTGCTGCGCAACTCCGAGCTGGCGCTTGCAGGTGCCTGTCAGGAGGGCGCCATGACGGTGCGCTTTTTCGATCCGGCCATGCAGCGCAGCGTGGATCGGCGAGTAAAAATAGAAGCGGCCTTGCGCCAGGCGCTGGAACACGGACAGTTCGAACTCTATTTTCAGCCGCAGGTGGATTGCGAGCAGCAGGTCTTTGGCGGCGAGATCCTGCTGCGGTGGCACCATTCTGAGCTGGGGGCCCTTGGCCCCAGCGAGTTCATTCCAGTCGCTGAGTCCAGCGGCCTGATCATTCCTCTCGGAAAATGGGTCTTGCAGCAGGCTTGCAAGGTGTTGCGGGATTGGCAGGCCGACCCGCTGCTCGCGGATCTGAGTATGGCAATCAACATCAGCCCGCGCCAATTTCGGCATGAGGATTTTGTCGATGTGGTGGAAAGTACGCTGCGCGAATATCAGCTTCCTCCCAGTTTGATCGAACTGGAGGTGACGGAGGGCATGCTGATTACTGATGTCCCTGATACGGTGCTGCGCATGGAGCGCCTGGTCGCTCTTGGGGTACGTTTCTCGCTGGATGACTTCGGCACCGGCTACGCCTCTCTCGCTTACCTGAAGCGCCTGCCCTTGTATCAGCTGAAGATCGATTATTCATTCGTGCGCGACCTTCTCACCGACAGCAACGACCGGGCGATCGTCGCCGCTACCCTGCAGCTGGGCCTCAGCTTGGGCCTGGAGGTGATTGCCGAGGGCGTAGAAACCAGCGGTCAATTGCAGCAGCTGGAGGCCATGGGTTGCAGGAAATTCCAGGGTTTCTATCTGGGAACGCCGCAGCCGGTAGACGACTGGGCGGCTCGTCTGCGGCAATCACGGCGGCTGGTATTACCTGGGTAGTGGCACTTTGGCCGGTGCGCCGGCGACTTCCTGCACCAATCGCGGCAGCAGATAACCTGGAAGCAAGGTACTGATCTCCCGATGCAGTGCACGAGCCCGGTCGACGCTGACTTCGAAGTGGGCGGCCCCGGCAACCCGATCGAGCAGATGCAGGTAATACGGCAGGGCGCCGGCCTC
>JBLRXF010000050.1:0-12054 GCA_047920875.1 Haliea sp.
GGGCCGGGGATTACATTGGCCTGATTCCCAACGTCACTCTGGTCGATACCGCCAACGTCGGTGATACCCAGGTCAGCATTCGCGGCATTGTCTCCACCCGCGATGCAGAGTCCACCTTTGCCTACGTGGTGGACGGCGTGCTCAGCACCAACCCCAACAGCTTCAACGAGGAGCTGTTCGACGTCGAGCAGATCGAGGTACTGAAAGGTCCGCAGGGCGCGCTGTATGGCCGCAACGCGGTGGCGGGTGCAATCCTCGTCACTACCCGCCAGCCTGATAACGAATTTGAAGCCAAGGTCAGCGGCGGCGTGGGCAACCAGGACGCCAGCAAGGTGGGCGCATCCATCAGTGGCCCGCTGGTTGAAGATACCCTGTTTGCACGCCTGGCTTTCAGCTCCCGCCGGGATGACGGTTCCTACAGCAACAGCCTGACTGGTCGCGATGGTGTCGTGGACTTTATCGAAGATGACAGTGTGCGCGGTCGCATGGTCTGGAATGTCAACGAAGACCTGACTCTCGACTTCCGCGCCGGCTACTCCGAAGTGAAGGCCGGTGCCATCAACTTCAATGCGGTGTTTGCCATTCCCCAGTTCGAGGCAGCGTTCGGCAGTCCCCAGTTCTTTGCCGATCCGAATGATCTTGATTTCAACTTTACCTTCAACGTGCCGGGTGAGAACGAGCAGGAAACCAGAGACTTTGCCATCAAGGCGGACTGGGATCTCGGCATCGCCGACCTGGTCGCCAGCGTCGCCTACAGTGACCTTGATGAATACCTGCTGTCCGACGGTACCAGTGCCACCTTCTACGGCTATGAGATCAGCCCCGCCTGCCAGAGCGATCGAGCCAGCCTCAACAGCTTCACCCGCCCGGACCTGTTCGGCGAGTTCTTCCAGCCCTTTGGCGTGCTGCCTCCCGGCGCTGATTTTCAGGGCGTTTACGGGCCCTACACGGCCCTGTCCTGTGACGGCTACCAGTACCAGGAACGCAACCAGGAGGACCTGAGCCTGGATGTGCGGCTGGTGTCCAACAGCACCGGGCCCCTGAGCTGGATCGGTGGCGTCTACTTTGCCGAGATCAAGCGCGAATCCGTGGTCGCTTACGGCGCTGACCAGAATCAGGGCTTCCTGCGTCAGCCCTACGTCGGCCCCACCGGTCCAAACCCCACCGACCTCCTGTTCTGGGACAAGTTTGATACCAGCGTGCGCTCAGTGTACGGACAGGTAGAGTTTGATCTCAGCGACACCATGGAAATTGCCCTCGCCGCTCGCTACGACAATGAGCAGCGCGAGGTCGATAACCAGGTGCCGAACGTGAACGCATCTGGCCTGAATATCAACCTGCCGGGCAAGATCAACCCGGCTCTGGATGGCAACCCTGACGGCATCCCCAACCGCACCCGCAGCTTCAGTCAGTGGCAGCCAAAAGTGACCTGGAGCTGGCGGCCCATGGACGACATGACCGTGTACGCGAGCTACGGCATAGGCTTCCGCAGCGGTGGCTTCAACTCCGTGGGCACGGATGATCTGCTGTCGTTCTGGTTCAACTCCGGTTTCGGCGGCCCCGGTGAGGCCGTGGACGCCCAGCTGCAGGTGCGCGACGAGTACGACAAGGAAGTGTCCGAAGCGCTGGAGGTGGGCATCAAGACCGAGTGGCTGGATCGCCGCCTGCGCGTGAATGCCTCCGTGTTCCGCACCGATGTCGAAGACAACCAGTTCTTCGAATTCTTTGCCGGCCCCTTCGGCCTGCTGCGCGCGGTCACCACCATTGAGGAAATGTACATTCAGGGCTTCGAGGCGGACTTCAACTTCTTCGCCACTGAGAGCTTGAGCTTCTATGGCGGCCTGGGCCTGCTTGACTCGGAGATCAAGGAGAACCGGAACCGTCCGGCCTCGGTCGGCAACGATGTGCCTCAGGCGCCTGATGTGACCGGCAACCTCGGTGCCCAGCTGGTCTATCCAGTTGCGTCCGGTATCGATCTGGTGGCCCGTGTGGATTGGCAGTACACCGGTGAGATGTGGTTCCACACCCTGCAGGGTGAGCAGACGCCGACTATCTGGAATGCGTTCTTCGGGCCCGGTTTCAACCAGGACTTCTCCAAGTCCAGCCGCGACGCCTATGACACGGTGAACCTGCGGATTGGTCTGGAAGGGCAGAACTGGACGATTACTGCCTGGGGCCGCAACCTGACTGACGAGAAGTATCTGCAGGAGATCATCCCGGCGCCCGAGTTTGGTGGCACCTTCAATCACCCGTCCACGCTGCGCACCTATGGCGTTGATGTGAGCTACAGCTTCTAAATCACAAGCGCTGCGATGAGCCGGCCTCTGTGCCGGCTTTTTTCTGCCCGGCTTTCCGCCCTGCCTGCCGGATCAACCGGCGGCGGCTGCACCGTCGAAGCTGTAATAGGTAGGGGTGCCGGGCCCGACCGGCAGGCCCAGCACAAACACCCAGAGGAAAAACAGCAGGCTCCAGCCGATGAAGAACACCATCGAATAGGGGAGCATGATAGCGATCAGGGTGCCGATACCCAGCTGCTTCTGATAGCGGCAGGCCACTGCCAGGATCAGTCCAAAGTAGCTCATCATTGGCGTGATGATATTGGTGACGGAATCGCCAATCCGGTAGGCGGCCTGTATGACCTCCGGCGAGTAGCCGATGATCATCAGCATCGGTACGAAAATGGGTGCCGTGATGGCCCATTGGGCTGATGCGGAACCCAGGGTCAGGTTGACGACGCCGCACATGGCGATGAACAGCAGGAACAGCAGTGGCGCGGTCAGGCCCAGCTCCTGCAGGGCGGTGGCTCCCTTTACCGCGAAGATGGCGCCCAGGTTACTCCAGCCAAAGAAAGCGACGAACTGGGCCGCGAAAAATACCAGCACGATATACAGCCCCATGGAGCTCATGCCCTTGGCCATGGCGTCAATGGCATCGCGATCGTTGCGCAGGGTCCCCGCCAGACGGCCATAGACCAGGCCCGGAATGGCAAAGGTGATGAAGATATACACCACGACACCCTTGAGGAACGGGGAGCCCGCCACGTCTCCCGTAATGGGGTGGCGCAGTACGCCCCAGGCGGGCACCACGGTGATGGCGATCAGTGCCAGCAGACCGAGAAACGCCAGCCCGGCGCCCTTGAGTGCCCGCCGCTCCGCGGCTGTGAGGGGCTGCAACTCCTGGGCGTTGAGGTCGATGTCCGCACCCTCAGCGCTGTAGGGGCCGAGCTTTGGTTCGACGATCTTCTCGGTGACGATGGCGCCGAGGATGGTGATCAGGAAGGTGCTGGCAATCATGAAGAACCAGTTGGCCTCGGGGCCCACGGTATAGCCGGGGTCGATCAGTCGCGCGGCGGCCTCGGTAAAGCCCGCCAGCAGCGGATCCACCGTGCCGATAAACAGGTTGGCGCTGTAGCCACCGGAAACCCCGGCAAAGGCCGCCGCCAGGCCGGCGAGGGGGTGTCGTCCCAGGGAGTGAAAAATTGCCGCCGCCAGCGGGATCAGCACCACGTAGCCCAGCTCGGCAGCGGTATTGGAGACGATGCCGGTAAACACCACCGTGACTGTGACCATGCGCGGCGCGGCGCCCAATACCAGCCCGCGCATGGCCGCGCCGATAAGGCCCGAGTGCTCGGCAATGCTGACCCCCAGCAGGGCAACCAGCACCACCCCCAGCGGTGGAAAGCCAGTGAAGTTGGTCACCAGATTGGAGACGATGCGCTGCAGGCCGTCCACGCTGACCAGGCTCACCACCCGGATGATGCCGTCTGCCGAGCGGCCCGGTATGCCCTCGGGCCGGGGGTCAACCACGCTGAGTCCGAACCACGCTGCGACCCCGCTGAGCAGCACAATGCCTACCGCGAAGCAGGCGAACAGGGTGACGGGATGTGGCAGCAAATTGCCCAGCCATTCAACCGTGTTCAGGAAGCGGGTGAACCACCCCGCGGGTGCTGCTGTGTCACGCGGGTGGGGAGGTTCTGCCGCCACTGGCCGGTTCCTGTGTTGGTTGCGGTGGGTTTCTGGACGCTATCACAGACCTCGCAGTCGCCGCCACAGGGTCGTGCTGCTGTTGCCTAGGTATTCCGCGGTGCGTGCCCTGTTGCCGCCGAAGCGGTCCAGGGTTTCCCGGATCATTGTCATTTCAGCTTCGCGCAGCGGTGCCTGGCCTGTGCCCCTGTTGGTGGCCGGAGTTTCGTCGCCAGGCTCGATGGCACGGTAAAGCTCCGGCGCCAGTCGCGGTAGTCTCTTTGCAAGTTGCGCGGCGCCGTCGCTGACCATGGCTGCCGTGATGCGCTCAATGATGTTCTCCAGTTCGCGGACATTGCCGGGCCAGCGGTAGCGCTTCAGGGGCTCTGCCAGGCTTGCCAGCAGTTCATCCACGTTACCGTCGATACCGTAGTGCTGCGCCTGGCTGGTCAGCATCCAGTGCGCGATTGGCAGAATGTCAGCCCGGCGCCGGTGCAGCGGCGGCACCTGCAGTGTGAGCACGTTCAGCCTGTAGAACAGGTCCTGCCGAAACAGACCTGCAGCCACCAGTTTGCCGAGGTCCTGGTTGGAAGCGCAGACAAATTTCACATTCAGGCTGATTTCCCGGTTGCTGCCCAGCGGCCGCAATTTGCGCTCCTGTATCACCCTTAGAATCTTGGCCTGCTGCCTGAGCGGCAGTTCGCTGATCTCGTCGAGGAAGAAGACCCCATCCTGGGCGGCGGCCAGCAGTCCTGTGCGGCCACCCTTGAGCGACGTGGTGAACGCGCCTTCCGCATAGCCGAACAACTCACTCTCGAACAGCTCATCGGGAATGGCGCCACAGTTGATGGCGACGAACTCGCCCTCCCGGAACGGACTGCGCCGGTGTATCTCGCGGGCGATGAGCTCCTTGCCGGTGCCGGACTCACCGGTAATCAGCACGGTGGCGGCGGTCTGCGCATAGGCGGTGGTCAGTTTATTCAGGCGGGCCATGCTCTGTGAGCCGTAAAGCATGCGCCGTTCGTCGCTGGGCCCCATGCCTGTATGGAGCGGGGCGTTGGGCTTGGCGCCGGCGCCTGCCGACTCGAGTTGCAGCGCCAGCAGGTAGCCGTTCGCCGGGTGTCCGGTTGTTAGCGGTAGTCGCTGGAGACTGCAGCTGTGACCGTTGATGATGACTGCTTGAGCGGTCTGCAGGTTTGCATTATTGCGCAGGCTCTCATGGATCTGTCTGCTCACTTGAAGGATTGCCTCCGGCTCGGTCAGCCCCAGCGCGCTGAACGGCGAGTGGTTGCAGGCAAGCATTTCGCCCGCTGCATCCGTCACCAGCGCTGCAACGCTGTTGAGCTGCAGCGCCGCCTGCTCGGCCATGCGCGCGAGTTGCCGTGTCCGCTCCCGGATGCCGGTGCTGATCGCGTCTTGCAGCAGCTTGCGGCAGGACTCGCGGGAGTACAGCAGCAGGCTGCGCATGTTTTCCTGCTCGGCCAGGGAGCAGACATAGCTGGAGCCGATGATCAGCTGGTAGCCCTGCTTGGCTGCGAGATAGACCAGGGTACGAGCCTCATCGGGGGTCTCGTAGCGGGCATGCTCCACAGTTGCCGGCAGCAGGGGGCGCAGGGTTTGCAGAATGCCCGAGTGATCCCCGCTGCTGATCAGCATGCTGCGGCTGTTCAGGCCGGTGGCGGTGGTGACCGCCGCCAGTACGTCGCGGTCACTGACCTCCAGGGACAGTACCGGCAGATCGATACGCTGCTGCAGATAGGTGCTGTTGGCTCCTGCACTGACAATCACGTCGGCATGCTGGTACTGCAGAATGTCGTTGATCGTCACATCCTTCTCAAAGACGAAGTCCAGCACTTCGATCTGGGCCGTGTTGCTGAATTCGGGGCTGACAACGCTGACCAGCTGGCTGAACTTTCTGAACCCGACCACGAGCACGGTGGGCTTGTACTGCTGGAGAATATGCCAGTCCATGAGCGGGTCTCCTGAGGGCTGGTGCTGTGGCGTCTGTAGCGTGCCGGGAGCTGACGTGATTTTTTCATTATGAACCATAATATTTCATAATGAAATTATTATGCTCTCCATTATTGGTTTCGACCGCTTGCGGGGCTCGGCCAGGATTGCCAACCTTATGAAAAACAAGGGAAAAATAGTCCTCTGTGCGCAGCTGCGTCTTTTCCGTGGTATTGGCACGGGAAATGCTTCAGCAGGTCAGACGCGCCGCGTGCGCAGGGTCCCGTTGCAAGCAGAGAGAGGCATTGCTTTGAACAAGTCATTGGCAGGGGTTCGAATCCTGGATCTTACCCACATGTTGTCCGGCCCCTATGCAGGCATGATCCTGGCTGATCTCGGCGCGGAGACCATCAAGGTGGAGCCGCTCGCCGGGGAGGGTACCCGCAAGCTGCTCGCGAGCGATCCCAACAATTCCCTGGGCGGTATGGGGGCGTATTTCATAACCTTGAACCGCAACAAGAAAAGCGTTGCCATTGATCTCAAGAGCGAGGCCGGCCTGCAGCTGTTCCATCGACTGGTTGCACAAGCGGATATCGTCCTGAGCAATTTCGGCGCCGGCGTGCCCGAGCGCCTGGGCATCGACTACGACACCTTGAGTGCGATCAACCCGCGCATCATCACCTGTACCGTGTCGGGATTCGGCTCAGATGGTCCCAATTACCAGCGTCCGGCCTTCGACCAGGTGGCCCAGGCGACCGGCGGCGGCATGTCCATTACTGGCCCCGACCGGGAGCATCCGGTGCGGGCAGGCATTCCCATCGGCGACCTCGGCGGCGGCATGTTCGGCGTGATGGGGCTGCTGGCCGCTCTGTACGAGCGCGAGCGCAGCGGCCGCGGCCAGCACGTGGACATCTCCATGCTGGACTGCCAGATATCCATGCTCAACTACATGGCCACCATGTATTTCCTGTCCGGAGAAGATCCCTATCCGATCGGTAACTCTCATTTCGTGCACGTACCCTACGACACGTTTACCTGTTCCGATGGTTTTATCGTGATCGCCGTGATCACGGACAATTTCTGGCAGAATCTGAAGACCGTCGTCGATGTGCCCGAGTTCAGCGATCCCAAGTATGATGGCCAGCCGGGGCGGTTTGCCGACCGGGAATTCATCAACGCAAAACTGAACGCCGTCCTGGCCCGTAACAGCTGTGAGCACTGGATTGCCCAACTGGAGGCAAAGCGCATACCCTGTGCACCGGTGAACAGCTTCAGCGCTGCCCTGTCGGACCCGCAGGTGCTGCACCGCAAGATGGTGGTGGAGCTCAAGCACCCGGACGGCAGCAGCACCCGCGGCCCGGGCAACCCGATCAAGCTGTCCCGCACCGGCGAGGAATCCTATGCAGCGGCGCCGCTGCTGGGCCAGCACACGCAGGAGGTGCTGTCGGGGCTATTGGGTATGGCAGAAGCCGAGATAAATGGAATGCGAGAGCAGGGAGTCATTGCCTGATGGCGGAGACAGTGATCGTCAACGATGTGGGCCCCCGGGACGGCCTGCAGAATCAGCCCAGGATTCTGGATGCGCAGCAGCGCCTGCAGCTGATTGGCGCAGTGCGCGCTTCGGGGCTCGAACACATCGAGGTCGGCAGCTTTGTGTCACCAAAAGCGGTGCCGGCAATGGCCGGTACCGATGCCGTGGTGGCGGGCTTGCAGGGGCTTGACGCCGGGCATTACAGCGCCCTGATACCCAACCTGCGCGGTTATGAGCTGGCGCGCGATGCGGGCGTCAAGACCGTGGTGATGGTCCTTTACGGCAGCGATGGCATGGCTCGCAAGAACGTCAACATGAGCCGCGAGGAAGCCGATGATGTGACTGACACCATCGTGCAACGCGCGCAGGAGGACGGTATTGCAGTCATCGCCACGATCGGTGTGGCTTTCGAGTGCCCCTTCGATGGCCCGGTGGATCCGGCGCTGGTTGCCGATGTAGCGGATCGCTTCCTGGAGCAGGGCGTGGAGCGCTTCGTGTTGGCAGATACCATCGGCGCAGCCAACCCGCAGCAGGTTCGCGACCTGACTCGCACCCTGGTGGATCGCCACGGCGCGCAGCGCCTGGGCTGCCATTTCCACGATACCCGGGCGCTTGGCCTGGCGAATGTGTATGCGGCAGTGGAGTCCGGCATTCGCTATTTTGATGCCTCCATCGCCGGCCTCGGCGGCTGTCCCTTTGCCCCCGGGGCCAGCGGCAACGTTGCTACCGAAGACGTGGTGATGCTGCTGGAGCAGCTGGGTTTTGCCACCGGCGTGGACTTGCAGCAATTGCTCGCCGCTTCCGACCTGGCAGAAACACTGACTGGTACCGCCCCCGGTGGGCGCGCCAAGGCCTGGCTCAAGCCCTGGCTGGCCAAACAACACCAATAAGCTAATTAGGAGAAGTCCATGAGTTATCGTCTGGGCGTGGATGTCGGTGGCACCTTCACCGACCTGCTGCTGATCAACGAGGACACCGGCGCCACCCATACCGCCAAGGTGCCTTCGACGCCGGAGGATTCCTCCATCGGGGTGCTCAACGGTATTGCCCGCATCTGCGAGGAAAGCGGCATAGACCCGACAGCGATCCACCGGGTGATGCACGGCACCACCGTTGCCACCAACGCGGTGCTGACCGGGCGCGGCGCCACTGTAGGCCTGGTCACCACCGCGGGCTATGAGGATACGCTGCAAGTGGCCCGCTCCTACTGCCCGGGTGGTCTCGGCGGCTGGGTCAGCTTTATCAAGAAGCCGCTGCTGGCGCCGCTGGAGCTGACCATGGGTGCTCACGAGCGCATCGGCGCCGACGGCAGCATCGTCACTCCTCTCGATGAGCAGCGGCTGCGCGAGGATCTCAAGGCCCTGCACGCCCGCGGCGGCATCCAGGCCCTGACCATCTGCTTCATCAACGCCTACATCAATGGCGAACACGAGCGCCGGGCCAGGGAAATCGCCACTGAGATTTTTGGCAACACGCCGGTCTCCATCTCCAGCGAAGTGGTGCCGGAAATGCAGGAGTACGAGCGCACCGAGACCACCGTGGTCAATTCCTATGTGCGCCCTGAGGTTGCCACCTATGTGCGCAACCTGCAGGCGGCGCTGGAAGAGCGCATGGGCGGCAATACCCAGCTGGCGATCCTGCGCTCGGACGGCGGCCTCGCCTCGGCCCGCGCCGCGGAGGAGTCGCCGGTCAACCTGCTGATGTCCGGCCCAGCCGGTGGCGTGTCCGGCGCGATTTATTTCTGTAGCCGCGCGGGCTTCGACAATATTCTCACCTTCGACATGGGCGGTACGTCAACGGATGTCGCGCTGATACAGAACTCGAAAGCGCGGGTGCGCCGGGAAACCATTGTCGGCGACGTGCGAGTGCGGGCACCTTCGGTGGACGTGCGCACGGTCGGTGCCGGCGGCGGCTCCATCGCCTTTGTGCCGGAGCTGACGAGGGCGCTGCGGGTGGGGCCGGAATCCGCGGGCGCGGTGCCCGGGCCGGCCTGCTACATGAAGGGCGGCACCGAGCCCACGGTCTGCGATGCCAACGTGGTGCTGGGCTACCTGCCCTCGGACGTGCAGCTGGGCGGCAAGATGCAGATCAACCGCGAAGCCTCCGAAGCGGCGGTGCAGAAGGTGGCGGATGCCATGGGCATTCCGTTGATGGAGGCGGCGGAAGGGATCGTGCGCATCGTCAACGAATCCATGTTTGGCGCCCTGCGCCTGGTATCGGTGGAGCAGGGCTATGACCCCCGTGACTTCGCCCTGGTGGGCTTCGGCGGCGCCGGCCCCCTGCACGCCAACGCGCTGGGCAGGCTGACCAACGCCTGGCCAGTGATCATCCCGCCCGGTCCGGGGGTGCTCTGCGCCTATGGCGACGCCACCACCCAGGTGCAGGACGAGGCCGCCCGTACCTACCTGATGATGGCCGGCGATCTCACCAACGAGAAACTGCTGGCGGACCTCAAGGAATTGCAGGCGCGGGCAGGGGAGTCCCTGGTGGCGGACGGCATTGCCGCCGACACCCACGAGGTCACCTTCCAGGCGGACCTGCGTTATATGGGGCAGGCTTTCCAGATCACTGTGGACTTCACCGAGGCGGAGCTGCGCGAGAAGGGCGTGGCCCTGCTGACCGACGCCTTCGATGCCGAACACGAGCAGCTGTTTACTTTCAAGCTGGGCGACGGCCATGAGGTGCTGATGATTCGCGCCCTGGCCAAGGCCCGCTCGGCGGCGATCGCTGAGCTGCAGACCGGGGCCGCGGGCAATACCCTGGAGCAGTGCAGGATCCACGAGAGCCGTTTCTACCATGAGGGCAGCTGGCACGACTGCAGCATTTATGACCGCAGCAAGTTGCACGAGGGCCTGGTGGTACCGGGCCCGGCCATCGTCAGCGAGATGGACTCCACCACCGTGATCCTGCCCGGCTACGATGCCCGGGTGGACGCGGTCGGCAACCTGCTGATCAATCCACTGGCCTGAGGGGAAAAGACCATGAGCGCGAGAATATTCCAGAGCAACGAGCAGCCCCTGCAGACCGTGGACGTCGACGGCGTCACCGTCGACATTATCGAGAACGCCCTGCGCAACGCCCGCGAGGAGATGGATGCGGTCCTGTTCCGCACCGCCATGTCGCCGGGCATCCGCGAACAGGGTGACTGCTTTCCGATGATCGCCAACCGCGACGGCAAGATGGTGGTGGGCCAGTTCGGCTCCTTTATCGGCCCGTTCCTGCAGGCCTATGACGCCGATATCGAGGAAGGGGACATCATCCTGACCAACGACCCCTACATGTGCAACGCCGCGGTGTCGCACCTGCCGGACTGGGTGGTGCTGGTGCCGGTGTTCAAGGACGGCCGCCACATCGCCTGGTCCGCCATGTTCGGCCACATGTCCGACAACGGTGGCATGGTGCCGGGCTCCATTCCCATCGAGGCTACCTCCATCTTCCAGGAGGGCATCCGCATTCCGCCGATCAAGCTGTACAAGAAGGGTGTGCTGCAGGCCGATATTCTCGAACTGATTTTGCACAATGTGCGCACCCCGCAGTGGAACCGTTTTGACCTCAACGCCCTGGTGGCGGCCTGCAACACGGCCGCTCGCCGCTGCGTGGAGCTGGCTCAGCGCTTTGGCGACGACGTGCTGTTCTCCACCATGGACGTGATGCTGCAGCGCAACCACGCGGCGATGAAGCACATCATTGAAATGTTCATCCCGGAGGAGCCGCGTGAGTTCGAGGACTACCTCTGCGACGACGGTATGGGCATGGGCCCCTACCGGATCAAGTGCCGCATGTGGCGCGAGGGTTCCACGGCGATCTTCGACTTCGAGGGTACTGATCCCCAGGCCCAAAGCTCGGTGAACTTCTTCTTGAACGAAGACATGTTCAAGATGTTCTTCGGTTCTTTCACCATCAACGTGGTGGACCCGCAGATTGTGTTCAACGACGGCTTTTATGATCTGGTGGATGTGCGCATACCACCGGGTACCCTGCTGAAGCCGAAGTTTCCCGCGGCTCTGTCCGGGCGGACCCACGCCCTGGGGCGGATCTTCGACCTGCTAGGTGCCCTGCTCGGCATGGGCGCGCCGGAGATGATGCTGAACGCTGCCGGCTTTTCCGACTCGCCGCACCTGTTCTATTCCGGCTACAAGGATGACGGCGAGTGGTTCCAGCTGTTCCAGATCGGTTTTGGTGGCATTCCCGGCCGGCCCGTGGGTGACGGCCCCGACGGCCACTCCCTGTGGCCGGGCTTCACCAACGTGCCCAACGAGTTTATCGAGAGCTATTTCCCGCTGCGCATCGAAAAGTACGCGACCATCCCCGACTCCGGCGGCGCCGGCCTGCACCGGGGTGGCAACGGTCTCAGCGTTGCTTACCGCTTCCTCGCCGACGGCGAGATCGGCATCCACGATGAACGTTGGCTGACCTACCCCTGGGGTGTGCTGGGCGGTGAAACCGGCATGCGCTCCACCAAGCGGATTGTGCGCGTCGACGGCAGCGAGGAATGGCTGCCGGCGAAGAAGGAGGGCATCAAGGTCAGGAAGGGCGACCTCCTGTACTTCAACACCTGGGGGGGCGGCGGCTGGGGTGACCCCCTCGAGCGCGACCCGCGCAAGGTCGCGA
>JBLRXF010000051.1:0-12044 GCA_047920875.1 Haliea sp.
GCGGCGCGCTCGGCGTCCGCCACTACCACCCGGCTGCCGCTGTCCTCAATCCCGTAGTCGAGTTCGTCCGTAGTCCACCAGGCATTCATGGGCACTGCCACCGCGCCAATGGAGACAATGGCGATAAACGCCATCATCCACTCGGGGTTGTTGCGGCTGGCAATGGCTACCCGGTCCCCGGGGGCGACACCGAACTTGCTCTGCAACGCGGCGCCAAGGACGGCGCTGCGCGCCCAGGTTTCCGCAAAGCTGTAGCGCTGGTCGCGGTAGACCACAAACTCCTTGTCGCCGTGCTGCTGCATGATGGCGCAGTAGGCACCAAGATTGGCAGGCATGGTGGCATAGGTCTTGAAGTCCACGCCATTGATGGTCACCGGCTGCAGGGCGAAAGGCTGCCCGTCGGCGGTCATCGCGGCGACCGTCGCCGCGTAATGTTCGAGTGCCGGATCCATTGTTGTTATCGCTCCGTCCCGGGGGCCGCTAGAAACCGCTCAAGCGGGCAAAGCGGTCCAGATGGTAGTTATAGTCACCAAAGCAGTGCTGGGCAACGCGAGCGCGCTTGATAAACAGGCCGATGTCGTATTCATCGGTCATGCCAACGCCGCCGTGCATCTGAATACCCTCGTTGGTGGCGCGCTGCGCCACTTCGCACAGCTTGGCCTTGGCGGCGCTGGCCAGCTTCGGCAGCTCTGGATCATCCGCGTCGATCGCCTGCAGGGCCTGCAGCACAATCGAGCGAGCCAGCTCCAGCTCCGCAAACAGCTCTGCCGCGCGGTGCTGTAGCCCCTGGAAGGAACCGATCACCTTGCCGAACTGTTTGCGCTCCTTCAGATAGGCTACCGTGAGCTCGAAGGCCTGGGTCGCCAGGCCCAGCAGCTCGGATGCCAGGCCGATATTGGCGATATCCAGGGTGCGGCAGAGCCCCGCCCAGGCCTGGCCAGGCTCGCCCATGACCGCATCTGCGGCGACCTTCACGCCATCGAAATGCACTGCACCAACCCCACGGGAATCCACCAGACTGCGGCGCTCCACACTCAAGCGCCCAGCCTTGGCGGACACCAGGAAGGCAGTCAATCCGTTGCTATCGCCAGCGCTGCCGGCAGTGCGGGCAATCACCACAAAGTGGTCTGCTGCCAGCGCATCCAGCACCAACACTTTGCTGCCCGTGAGACGGTAACCATCACCATCGGCAACCGCCGCAAGTGCGGTCTGCTCCGGCGCGTGCTGGGCGCCCTCCTGCAGCGCCAGCGACACCAGCAGCTCGCCCGCAGCCAGAGCCGGCAACAGGGCCTGCTTCTGGGCCTCCGTGGCCAATTCGTTGACCGCGGTGGCGCCCACCAGCACCGAGGCCTGCAGCGGGCTGGGGCTCAAATGGCGCCCCGCCTGTTCCAGTACAAGGCCGAGGCCGGTGTAGCCATAACCCAGGCCACCATAGGCTTCGGGAATCGCGATCCCAGGCCAGCCCATGGCGGCAATCTCCCCCCACACCTCGGGGGAGAAACCCAGTTCGTCATCCGCGTCACGCAGGGCGCGCAGCTGAGCTACGCCGGCCTTCTCCGCCAGCAAGCCGGCGGCAGATTCCTTGAGCATGATCTGCTCTTCATTCAATACCAGTGCCATCTTGTCAGCCCTCTCTTGCGTTCAGTCCGGCAGCCCCAGAACCCGCTTGGCGATTATGTTCAGCTGCACCTCGGAGGTACCGCCCTCGATGGAATTACCCTTGGAACGCAGCCAGTCCCGGCTGGTGGCACCACCCTTGTAGACATCGCCGTCCCAGCCCAGCGCGGCCTCGCCGCCAATGGCGATATTGAGCTCATTGCGGCGCTTGTTCAGCTCGGTGCCGTAGTACTTGAAAATCGACGAGGCGGCGCCCAGGCCTTGGCCCGCCTTCGCCTCGTCTCCAACCCGGCTCATGGTGGCGGCGAAGGCCATGGTATCCAGCTGGTACTGGGCGATGGTATGGCGCAGGATGCCGTTGCCAAGACGGCCGCTGGCGTCCGCGCCGATGGTTTCCAGCGCGGCCTCCCCCAGGGATTTTTTCGGTGCTGCACCAAAACCCGAGATCATCTCGCGCTCGTGGGTGAGCAGGTATTTGGCGATGGTCCAGCCTTTGCCCTCCTCTCCGACCCGATTGCGCTTGTAGGCCTTCACATTGTCGAAGAAGGTTTCGCAGAAGGGCGAGGAGCCGCTGATCAGGCGAATGGGGCGGGTGGTGACGCCGGGGCTGGCCATGTCGAACAGGACAAAGCTGATGCCTTCGTGCTTGCTGCCGCTGTTGTCGGTACGTACCAGGCAGAAGATCCAGTCGGCCTTGTCGGCGTAGGATGTCCAGACTTTCTGGCCGTTGATGATGTAATGGTCGCCGTGGTCTTCAGCGCGGGTCTGCAGGCTGGCCAGGTCAGAGCCGGCGTTGGGCTCGGAATAGCCCTGGCACCAGCGGATCTCGCCGCGGCAAATCGGCGGCAGGTGCTCGAGTTTCTGTTCCTCACTGCCAAAATGCAGCAGTGCCGGGCCAAGCATGGAGATGCCGAAGCTGTCCAGCGGCCGGCGGGCGTTGATCCGCGCCATCTCCTGCTGCAGGACCTTGCACTCCTCCTTGCTGAGGCCGCCGCCGCCGTATTCCTTCGGCCAGTGTGGCACGGTCCAGCCGCGCGCGGCCATGCGGTCGCACCAGACTGTTTGCTCGGGATGACTGATTTCGGGGTTGCGCCCACCCACGTACAAATCTTCGAAACTGCGGACGGGTTCGCGCATGGCAGGCGGACAATTCTCTTCCAGCCAGGCGCGGGTTTCAGCGCGAAATTGCTCCATAGTGCTCACGGGTTCACCTCCCAGGGACAGGATTTGAACATACAGTATGTTTTGCTAGCTTTCAAGAATGCCGGGGCCGCGCCCCCGGCACAGGCATACCGCTACAGCTGTGCCCGGGGCATCTGCACCTGGGAGGTGGTGATCCCGCCGTTGACCCCGTAGATCTGACCGGTCACGTAGTCAGCGGCCGGCGAGGCCAGATACAGGGCGCAGGCGGCGATGTCTTCCGGGGCACCCAGCCTGGCCATGGGGGTCTTGGCAAGCATGGCCTGCTCCAGTTCCGGGTTCATGAAATTGGCCAGCGCCGTGGTCAGAATGGCGCCAACGCCAATGGCATTCACCCGCACCTTGGGGGCGAAGTCCTGGGCCAGCTCCTGGGTCAGCCAGGACAGCGCCGCCTTGCCGGTGCCGTAGGCGGCAAAGCCAGGCTGCGGATGGCTGCCGGCGGTGGAGGAGATGTTGACGATGGCACCCTTGCCCGCAGTGGCCACCATCTGAGGTACGCACAGGCGGGAAAGGGAAAACGCGGTGGTGACGTTGAAATGGAAACAGGCATCAAAGTCTTCATCTGTGGTGTCCAGCGCCGGCCTGGGACCCCAGCCCCCGGCATTGTTGACCAGGATATCCAGGCGCCCGAACTCGGCGACGGCCTGTTCCACCAGATCCTTGCGCTGCTGCGCCTCCATCACGTCGCAGAGCACCACCAGGGCGCGCTGCCCCCTGGCTCGCACCTCTGCCGCGGTTTCCTCCAACTCGCTGCGGGTGCGTGCGGAAATCACCACATCAGCGCCGGCATCAGCGTACGCGATGGCGGTTGCGGCACCGATACCGCGCCCGGCGCCGGTGATGATGGCAACCTGCCCATCGAGACGAAAACGATCGAGAATACTGGCCATGAAATACTCCTGGTCTTGGCTGATAACGTGTTCGTGTCTAGTTCACTGCGGCGGCAGGGATGGTGTTTAGCCGTGGGTCGTTGGGCGGATTGTGCACACACCAGGTTCCCGCCGGGTGGTAAATGTAGGCAACGCAGGCGTTGCAGTTGTCGCAGCCGGACTGGGTCAACTCCCCACTGCGGAATTTGTTCACCAGCACGGGGTCGTGGATCAGCGCCCTGGCCAACACCACGCATTCAAAACCCTCCGCCAGCGCCTGCTCGGCATTGGCCAAGCTCTTGATTCCGCCCAGGTAGGCGAGCGGCACGTCGACGGCGGCGCGGATCTTGCGCGAATGTTCCAGGAAGTACATCTCCTTGAAATCGATTGTCGGTTCACTGGAGGCCGCGGCTTTCATCATCAGTGCCGTCACCCATTCGCCCTGGGACTTGAGCACCCGGGCGATGGTTTCGCGGTTCATGTTGCTGCCAAACATGAACCAGGTGGACTCCACATTGCGACCGCCGGACAGCACCAGCATATCCGCGCCCGCGGCCTGCAGGGCCCGGGCTGTGACGATGGCGTCTTCCACTTTGGCACCCCGGCGCACACCGTCGGCAACGTTGATCTTGGCCAGCACCGCCAAGTCCTTGCCCACCGCCTGCTTGACCGCCGCCAGCACCCGGGCAGGAAAACGCACGCGGTTCTCCGCGCTGCCACCGTACTCGTCCTCCCGGCGGTTACTCAGCGGGGAGATAAACTGGTTCAGCAGGTAGCCGTGGCCCATGTGCAGCTCCACCGCGTCGAAGCCCGCATCCCGCGCCAGCTCCGCAGCAGCAACGAACTCGGCCACCACCTGTGCCATGTCCGCCTCAGTCATCGCGCGCTGGAAGAAATTGCCCTTCAGCGCGCCCGCCGGATTGAAACCCGCCGAAGAGCTGATGGTGCGGCCGCGCACTTTCATCCCGGTCACAAAGGAGCCGCCGTGGGTGATCTGGGCGGAAATCGCCGCGCCCTCGTCGTGCACGGCCTGGGTCAGCACGCGCAGGTCGGGCAGGACCTCGGGGCGCATCCAGATCTGGTTGGGCAGGGTGCGCCCCACCTTGGCCACCGCCATGTAGGCCACCGTGGTCATCCCGACCCCGCCCGCCGCCAGTTCCCGGTGGTGCTTGACCAGGGCCTTGGTGGGTTTGCCGTCCAGGCACATCGCCTCGTTGGCGCCGGATTTGATAAACCGGTTGCGCAGGGTGAGGGGGCCGATGGTGACCGGGTCGAACGGGGAAGTTGCCGACGTCATGGTGCAGCCTCGCAAATGGAGAATGAACAGGCAGCAGATGTTACCCCCATGGGGCCGCTATCGCGATGGCCGCCAACGCCGCAGCCATGATCGGTTCAATATGACAGGCATCACCCGCCGGGCAACCCGACCCCGGGCAGCCACCAGAACAGCACTGCGCTGCACAGTACTGCCAGACCCCAGCCCAACCAGACGCTGGGAGCCGCCCGCCCCGGCTCCAGCTTGAGCCACAGCATCCAGCCATAGCGCGCCAGCAGCAGCAGGGTGGCCAGGGTGGCCGCCTGCAACAGCAGCGGCAGCTGGGCAGCCAGAGGCAGGTCCGGCCCCGCCAGCAAAGCGTCCTTCAGCGTCCCCTTCGCCAACTCACCGCTGGTGAACGGCAGCCCCAACAGGGACAAGCCCGGCAGGGCTACCAGCAGCCAGAGCAACACCCGCAGTGCGCGGCTGGCGGGCAGCACCAGGCCCACCGCCAGGAACAGGCAGCCCTTGGCGAGGCCGTGGTGCAGCGCAAACAGGGCAATGACCGACAACAAGGCAGCTGCCTGGGCAGGTGTCGCCAGCGCGGCACCTACCAGCACCGTCATCAAGCCCATCTGGCTGATGCTGGACCAGGCCAGCACCGTTTTCGGGTCCCGCTGCAGCACACCCAACAGGGCTGCAGCCAGAGAACCGACAAAGCCCATTACCATCAGAAACTGGCCCCATGCGGCCCAGCCGGACTCGCCGATAGGCAGGGTCAACAGCCAGCCCAGCAGGCCGGCCTTGATCATTGCCCCGCTCAGGACCGCGCTGGCCGGCGTGGGCGCCACCGGGTGCGCCAAGGGCAGCCAGAAGTGCAGCAGCGGCAGTCCGGCCTTGACCCCAAAGCCGGCAATGAACAGGGCGGTGATCAACCCGCCCCGGTCACTGGCGGCAATGCCCGCAGCCAGGTCCACAAGCAGCAGGCTGTCGCTAGCGCGAGCCGCCAGCAGAAACCCGCCCAACATGGCCATTTCACCGAGCAGGGCCATGACCAGGTAGACCCGCCCGGCAAAGCGCGCGCGGTCGCTGCCGTCATGCACCACCAGGCCATAGCCGGCGAAGGTCATGAGGGCGAAGAAGGTATAAAAACTGGCAATGTCACCGGCCAGCACCAGGCCGACATTGCCAGCCAGCGTCAGGCCCCAGAACACGCAGAACCGGCGCAGCTGCTTCACCCCCAGGTAGCCCACCGCATACAGTCCCGCCGCGCTCCACAGCAATGCGGTCAGGAACAGGAAACTGCGCCGCAGCTCGTCCAGCACCCAGATACTTCCCAGCAACAGCCAGGGCAATTCCAGCGTCCATGCCGTCGACGACAGCAGCGCCAGCAGCAGGGCCGGCAGGGGCAGCAGCGGCAGCGCTGCGCGCAGGGCAGTGCCCGGGTCGGAACGCGCCGCCAGCAGCGGATACAGCAGCGGCAGCAGCACGCTGGCCGCAATCACTGCAGTTGGCGGCAGTCCGGTCACGGCAGGTACATCCGCACAGCAATCAGCTGGGCCCACGACAGGGGACTGAGAGGCGTTGCCGCCAGCAGGCCAACCAGCACCAGCATCAGGGTGGTGATCAGCGGCGGCCAGAACAGCCAGGCATTGGTTTCCAGCCGCCCCCAGCGCCGCTCCGCCGGCCAGGGGGCGGCGAGCGGACAAAACCAGAGTCGGTAGACGATGGGGAGGAAATAGGCGGCGTTGAGCAGACTGCTGAGCAGCAGGACCAGAATAACCCAGTCCATATTGGCGGCCAGCGCGCCGTTGCCCATGGTCCACTTGGTGATGAATCCGGCCAGCGGCGGCACCCCGATCATTCCCAGTGCCGCCACGGTGAAAGCCACGGAGGTAGCCGGCATTCGCGCCCCGGCGCCGTTCAGTTCATCCACCCGGTGCACGCCCAGGGTCTCGGCGTAGTTTCCCGCGCAAAAAAACAGGGTGATCTTCATGATGCCCTGGTGCAGCAGGTGCACCAGGCCACCCACCGTACCCAGTGGACCGAACAGCGTGACGCCGAGGATGATGTAGGACACCTGGCTGATGGTCGAGTAGGCCAGCCGGCGCTTCAGGTCCATCTGCGACAGAGCCCGCACCGAACCGAAAAGAATGGTAAACGCAGCGAGCCAGGCCAGGGGCTGGAGCAGTCCCAACATATAGGCAAAGTCGATACCGTAGACGTCGTAGACCACCCGCACAATACCGAAGGCCCCCGCCTTGACCACCGCCACCGCGTGCAACAGCGCGCTGACCGGCGCCGGTGCAACCATGGCCTGGGGCAGCCAGCCGTGCACCGGAAACATGCCGGCCTTGACTGCCAGGCCGGCGATGAGCAGGGCAAAAACCAGGGTCAACTGGCCGTGCAGCGCCGGATCCACTCCCTGGAAATGCCCGGTCTCCTGGAACGCCAGATCTCCCGCCAGACCGTGCAGCCAGGCAATCCCCAGCAACAGCACTACGCCGCCGCCCAGGGTGTAGATGATGTAGTTGCGGCCCGCCTGCAGGGCCTTTTCGGTGCCGCGATGCACCACCAGCGGGTAGGTCGACAGGGTGAGCATTTCGTAGAACAGAAAAAAGGTGAACAGGTTCCCCGCCAGGGCAATGCCCATGGTACTGGCCACGCAGAGGCTGAAGAAGCCGAAGAAACGGCTGCGGTTGGGTGATTCCTCCAGGTAGCCCACCGCGTAGATAGTCGTGAACAGCCAGAGCACGGCCGACAGCCCGGCGAACAGCATCGCCAGGGCATCCGCCCGCAGCATGAAGCTGACGCCCGGCAGCATGGTAAAGCTCACACTGAACTCTAGCCCGTGGAACACGCCCCAGGTCATCACCGCGACGATGGCCAGCTTCAACAGGGCCGCCAGCAGGTTGATCAGGGTGCGCAGACGATGACGGGTTTCGGGCAGGGCAAAAATCACGACCGCCGCCAGCAGCGAACTCAGCAGCGCGAGAATGGGCAACAGGGCGCTCAGGCTCACGGCGGCGCCACCGGCGTGCCGGCGGCCACATCGGCTCCCACCTCAAAGGGCAGGGCCAGCACTGACAGCACCGGCTCGGCCACCAGGCCCAGGCCCAGAGCCAGTGCGGCCAACATCATCGGGATCGCTTCCAGACTCCTGGGCGGATGATAGAAATCATCGCTGGCGCTGTCCTCCAGGAAGGAAGCCCGGTAGATGCGAAACACGTAAGCTGCCGCCAGCACGCTGCCCAGCAGCAGCACCGCGACCCACCACCACTGGCCGCTGGCGAGACTGGCCTGCAGCAGCAGCCACTTGGCCGCAAACCCCCCGGTCGGCGGCATGCCCATCAGAGACACCCCCGCGAGGCCGAAGGAGAACAGGGAAAAGGGCAGATAGTGGCTCACCCCCGCCAGCGCATCCACCCGCTTGCTGCGCACGGACAGGATGAGGTTGCCAGCGGCCAGGAACATCGCCGCCTTGGCCAGGGCATGGCTGATGACCTGGAGGGTGATGCCCTGCTGCGCCAGCCGGGACACCGGCTCCGCTACCGCGTAGGTCAGCGGAAACAGCAGGAACAAGTAGCCAATCTGGGCCACGGAAGAATAGGCGACCACCTGCTTCAGATAGGGCTGACGGAAGGCAAGCCAGCTGCCCCAGATCACGGCGGCGGCTCCCAGGGCACCGATGCCCTGCGCCAGAGACTGGGAGCCCAGGCGGTCGCCTAACTCCAGCCACAGGCGCGCAGCAATGTAGAAGGACGCCTTGACCACCAGGCCGGACAGCAGTGCACTGACCGGGGACTTGGCAATGCCGTGGGCCGGCGGCAGCCATCCATGCAGCGGGAAAAGGGCGGTCTTCAGCCCCAGTCCCGTCAGCATCAACAACAGCGCCATCGCCGCCGCCGGTTCGTTTGCCTCCAGTACCGCGGCGATACCCGCCAGGGACAGGGTGCCAAATTGCCCGTACAGCAGGGCCACCCCAAGCAGGTACACCAGGGAGCCCAGCAGAGCCGCAAACAGGTAGCGCAACGCCGCCCGCAGCGCCGCCGCTTCGCCACCCAGCGCCACCAGCCCCACTGCGGCGAGGCTGATCAGCTCCAGGCTGACATAGAGGTTGAACAGGTCCGCACCCAGCCAGACCCCGTTGAGCCCGGCCCACAGAAACCAGAACAGGGGCCAGAAATAGCGCTGCCAGGGTTTATTGGCATCCAGGTAGACGCCGGCATGCATACCGCAGGCGGTGGCCACCGCAGCGGTCAGCAGCACGAAGGTCACGGCCAGCCCGTCCACCCGCAAGGCGATGCCCAGCGGCGCCTCCCAACCTGCCAGGGCGTAGTAGAAACCGCCGTGCGACGCTACGGTGAACCACAAGCCCAGCGACACCAGCACCTGAATCAACATGCCCAGCCAGCTCAGCCAGCGGCCCCGGCGGAAGTCCAGCAACAGCGACAGGGCCGCCCAGGCCAGCGGGGTGAACAGCAACCCGGCCAACAGCCACTGATTCACGACTGCTGGTCCCCGTTGTCCGCAAGTGACGTGCGCCCGGTCAGATGGTAGTAGCGCCGGATCAGCACGATGGCCAGGGCCGTTGCGGCGATGGCCACCACGATACCGGTCAGCACCAGGGCCTGCGGTACCGGGTCCGGGCCACCGCTGTGCTGGCCCAGGCCCACCAGCACCAGGAATGTACCCGAGCCAATCAGGTTGAAGGCCAGCAGACGCCGCAGCAGATGCTGCAAGAGCAGGAAACCCGAGAGACCAATGCCACACAGCGCCACGCCGGCCAGCGCATAGATCAGATCAAGACTCACGACCCGGCGCCCTCCTCCGGCTCATGTTCACTGTTGACCGGTGCCGCCACAAACAGGGCCAGCAGAACCATCCCGATGGAGAGGGTCAAGACGATTTCGATAGCCAGGATCAGCCCCCCGGCCATCCCGGGCGGATAGGCCAGAAACGCTGCACCCGCCAGAGCTCCGGCGACGGCCACCAGCAGAAACACCGCAAAACCCAGCACCAGTCCCAGGCGCAGCAGCATGCCGGGACGAATGAAGTCCATGGGCAGACCGCCCAGACGCATCAGTACGCCGGTGGCGGCGAGCACCGCTCCGGCCTGGAACGCCCCGCCGGGGCGGGTAGCGCCGGCCCACAGCAGGTAGGCAGCCAGCAGCAGCATCAGTGGCACAAACCAGCGCAGCAGGGCGAACAACAGTGAATCCGAGCTGCGCAGTTCCGGATCCTCCAGGGAACGGGTGCTGGCCAGAGAGATCCCCGCCATGCCCGCGATAACCAGCACACCGATTTCCAGCAGCGTGTCGTAACTGCGAAAATTGAGCAGCACCGCCGTGATCGGGTGCGCCACGCCGCTGTGCTCAAGACTCGCCGCCAGCTGCTGCGGCAAAGCGGAGGGCACCGCTGCCCCGGCGGCCCTCAGCACCGCCGCCGCGAGAGCGGCGGTCAGGCCCATACAGCCCGCCAGAGTGCCCCACACCAACAGTTTCCGCCGCACGGCTACTCGCCCTCCGCTTTCTGTTCGCGGAGCTTGCCGCGCTGAAAATGGCTGACCGCGTCCAGCAGCAGGACACCCGTGAGTCCCGCGCCAATGGCCACCTCCGCCAGGGCAATATCCGGCGCCTGCAGGCGCACCCAGGCCACCGCCATCAGCAAACCAAAGGCCATGAACATCACTACTGCCCGGAACAGATCCCGCGACAGCAGCGCAGCCACCGCCGTCAGCAGCAAGGCTGCAATCACCAGACCATCAAGCCACCAGTTCATCCGCCGTCCTCGCAGTCGCCGTTGCCATCCGTGGCGCGCACGGCGCGGCCCACAAGGTGCGCCGCGGTGGCACTGGCGGCCAGGGCCACCAGCCAGATCAGGACAATCTTGGCGGCGGTGGCAGGACCAGCTACCGAGGGCAGCAGCCCGAGCACGATAAAGCCCAGGCCCAGGTTGTCCGCCTTGGTCAGAGCGTGGATGCGGGTCAGGGTATCCGGCAGGCGGAACAGACCGAGCGTCCCCACCATAAAAAACAGGCAGCCTGTCGTCAGCAAGACTGCCTGCAGCAAGGCCAGTGGGTTGTCAGCCATCGCTGTGCTCTCCTGCCCTGTCGGCGCTGGCAATCCGCAACACCCGGGTCACAAAGGCTACCGTCGCGAGCACCGCCAGCAAGGCCAGCACCAGCGCCACATCCCGCAGCGCGGGCTCCGCCTGCGATTCAGCCAGGACCAGCAGCAGGGCTACGCCGGTAGTCCCGAACAGTTGGGACGCCAGCATGCGATCCGCCGCGGCCGGGCCCCACCAGATCCTCAGCAGGCCCAGCAACAGCAGCAACAGCAGCAGGGCGGCAACCGCATCCAGCAAGATCGTCATCGGGGGAATATCCTAGCAATATGCTGCTCCGTGCGCGCCACGTCCTCCCGCACAGCGGTATCGGTGTCGAGGCAGTGCAGCTCAAGCTCGGCGCCCTGCAGGGTCACGCTGATAGTGCCGGGCAACAGGGACAGGGTATTGGCCAGCAGCCAGCGCGGGCTGCCGGCGGGCAGGGAGGTGGTGTAGGTCACATAGCCGGGCTTGATCGGCAGTCGCGGTGACAGCAGCCGCCGGGCGACATCCACGCCGGCCACCACGGAACGCAGCATGAAGTAGCCGCTGAAAGTCATGGCAGCAAGCAGCCGGGGCCGATGACCTGGCGCCGGGAAAAACCGCAGCGACAGCAGCGCCACCAGCAGTGCAGCAACCAGGCCGAAAACAGTCCCGGCCGGATCGCCCTCGGTCAGTGCCCACCACGTCAACAGCAACAGCGCTGTACGGATGGCTGCGCTGCCTGCAGATGCCATATACGCTTCCTTGTCCGGGCCCGCCACCGCAACGGCGCCCGTGGCGCCGCGCTTCCAGGGCATTACTATACCATCTGCCACCGCCAGCACATGCGACCTTTGCCAACAGGGGCGGGGTCCTCTATGCTCAAGCCCTATCCGCTGCCGTTGGCAATTGCGAGTCCATGACTGCTCCACTGTCCCAAGCCGAAGGCGCCCGCCTGCTCAAGCTGGCGACCAATGCATCGGTTACCGTCGCCGTTATCCTGATCGCCGCCAAGG
>JBLRXF010000052.1:0-12038 GCA_047920875.1 Haliea sp.
TGGAGCTCATGTAGTCAAAGGAGGACAGCAGTTCGTAGAATTCGATAGCGCGGGCGTCGCGGTCGGCTTCCTCGGTTGCCAGGCCCATGGCAACGCGCATGAAGAACACCTGCGGCAGCTCGATGCGCACGTCATTGCTGTGGATGAAATAGCGGTCATACAGGGTCTGCAGCCCCAGGTAGGTGAACTGCAGATCCCGCTCCGGCAGCAGCGCGCGACCGAGACGCTCCAGGTCGAACTGCTGCAGTTTCGGATCCAGCAGTTCCAGCTCGACGCCGCGCTCGACATAGGCGGGCAGGGCCCTGGCGTACAGCTCGGTCATGTCGCCCTGGGTGGCGGATGTCGCCACGCCGAGGAAATTGAGTGCCTCGGCGCGCAGGTTGTCGCACAGCAGGCGCGCGGCCACGTAGGTGTAGTTGGGTTCTTTCTCGATCATGGTGCGGGCAGTGATCACCAGCGAGGTGGACAGCTCGGCGGCGCTGACGCCGTCGTAGAGGTTGCGCAGGGCCTCGTCGATGATCTGGGTGCTGCTGACATCGGACAGGCCGGCGCAGGCCTCGGTGACGATGGTGTGCAGGCGCTCCAGGTCCAGCGGCGCACGGCTGCCGTCGGGCTGTACCACGGTGATGTTGCCGGCGGCCTCTTGGGCGGCCGGGGACAGCGCCTTGCGGGCAGCGCGCTTGCGTGCCTGCTCTTCGCGGTAAATGACGTAGTCGCGGGCAATCTTGTGTTCGCCGGCACGCATCAGGGCCAGCTCGACCTGGTCCTGGATGTCCTCGATATGCACCGTGCCGCCGGAAGGCATGCGTCGGTGGAAGGTGTTGGCGACCTGATCCGTCAGCTTGGCCACGGTCTCGTGAATGCGGGTGGAGGCGGCGGCGGTGCCACCCTCCACGGCGAGGAAGGCTTTGGTGATGGCCACCGAGATCTTGCTTTCCTCGAAAGGTACTACGGTGCCGTTACGCTTGATCACCCGGACCTGGCCGGGAGCGGTAGCGGCAATACTGCCAGTCACTACCGGCGTCTCGGGGATGGAACGATCAGGCTGGGCGCCGCTGGCGGGTGTGATATCTGTTTGCATGGCAACTCCGAATAGGGTAGCGCTGGAGGCATTTTTGTTGTCGATACCCCATATATTGGGGTAGGCAGCGTTAACGCACACAAGATAATGCGACCGAGAGGGCAATGCAAGGCCAGAAGGCTGGGTTTATGCTGTGGATAAGGTGTGAGTGGAATGGTAGGTCTGTACCCACTTACCCCGGAGGCCGCAACAGAGTTGGGCGGGCCGTTGGCGAACCCGTGCGGCGGGTGCCGCAGGGCAGTATTGAATTATTTCTTCTAAGAATCGTGGGTGATAGACGCCATGGTTATTAGGCGTTCAGAAGCAGGAATTCCAGCAAGGCTTTTTGTGCATGCAGCCGGTTTTCCGCCTCGTCCCAGATCACCGTATCGGCCGCATCCATAAGGCCGGCGCTGATCTCCTCGCCGCGGTGAGCGGGCAGGCAGTGCATATACAGAGCATCGCTGGCGGCGTGCGCGAGCAGTGCTTCGTTCACCTGGTAGGGGGCAAACTGCCGGGCGCGGGTCTTCTGTTCGGCCTCCTGTCCCATGGAGGCCCAGACATCGGTGACCACCAGATCTGCCCCGCGCACTGCCTCGACCGGGTCGTGGGTCAACTCTACCCGGTCACGGTTGGCCGCCAGCAGGTCCGGCTTGGGTTCGAAACCCGGCGGGCAGGCGATGCGCAGCTGGAAATCGAACTGGCGGGCAGCGTTGATATAGGATTGGCACATGTTATTGCCGTCCCCGACCCAGCAGGCCGTTTTGCCTGCCACCGGGCCCCGGTGCTCGGTCCAGGTCTGCATGTCCGCCAGCAGCTGGCAGGGGTGGAAGTCGTCGGTGAGCGCGTTGATGACCGGCACCGAGGAATACTCCGCAAAACGTTCGACAATATCGTGACCGAAGGTCCGGATCATGACGATGTCGACCATCGAGGAGATGACCCGGGCACTGTCCTCGATCGGTTCGCCGCGTCCGAGCTGGGTGTCCTGGGGCGACAGGAACATGGCGTGGCCACCCAGCTGTGCCATGCCCGCTTCAAAGGAGACCCGGGTGCGGGTGGAGGACTTGGCGAAGATCATCGCCAGCACCTTGCCCTGAAAGTGGCGCTGGTCCTCCCCGGCACGGTGGGCGCGCTTCATCTCCGAGGCGCGAGCTATCAGCCCCTGCAGCTCAGAGGGAGTGAAATCGAGAAGGGTCAGAAAATGCCGGGGTGAGGCCATGGAAGGTTCCTGGATAAGTGCTGCGGGACCTCAGTCGAAGTCCCGGATCAGGTTGACAAGGCCAGTGGCCAGCTCATCGAGTTCCGCGTCGCTGCAGATCAGCGGCGGCAGCAGGCGGATGGTATTGCCGGCGGTGACGTTGATCAGCAGGCCGGCCGCCAGTGCTTTCGCCACCAGTTCACCGCAGTCGCGGTGCAGTTCGAGGCCGATCATCAGGCCGCGACCGCGGATCTCTATCAGCCCGGGGTAGTCCGCAAGGCCGTCCTGGAGTTGCTGGCGCAGCCTGGCGCCGGCCGCAGTGGCGCGCGGAGCGAGCGCCTCTTCAACGATGGTATTGACCACAGCCAGGCCCGCGGCGCAGGCGAGCGGATTGCCGCCGTAGGTGGAGCCGTGATTGCCCGCCGCGAAGACGGTTGCCGCGGTGCCGCGCGCCAGGCAGGCGCCGATGGGAACACCGTTGCCCAGCCCCTTGGCGGTGGTAATCACGTCAGCCACCACGTCCATGCCCTGACAGGCAAAATAGTGGCCGGCCCGGCCGTTGCCGCACTGTACTTCATCCAGCATCAGCAGCCAGTGCTGCTGGTTACAGAGTGCGCGCAGGCCCTGGATGAAATCCGGGTCTGCCACCCGGATCCCGCCCTCACCCTGAATCGGCTCGATCAGCACGGCCACCACATCCGGATTGTTGGCAGCGATATGGCGCACGGCCTCCAGATCATTGAGCGGTGCCCGGATGAAGCCGCTGACCAGCGGCTCGAACCCGGCCTGGATCTTGCGGTTGCCGGTGGCGCTCAGGGTGGCGAGAGTGCGACCGTGAAAGGCGTTCTCGAAGACGATGACGGCGGGCTTGTCGATACCGCGGTGGTGCCCATGGAGGCGGGCCAGCTTGATGGCGGCTTCGTTCGCTTCGGCACCGGAGTTGCAGAAAAACGCCGTCTCCATGCCGGAAACCGCCGTGAGCGCATCCGCCAGCGCTTCCTGGGCTGCGATGTGATACAGATTGGACGTGTGCAGCAGACGCCCGGCCTGGTGCTGGATTGCCGCCGTCACCGCCGGGTGGGCGTGTCCGAGGTTGGTGACGCTGATGCCCGAGAGCGCATCGAGGTAACGTCGCCCGTCGGTGTCGAACAGGTAGACGCCCTCCCCGTGGCTGAAGGTCACAGGCAACCTGGCATAGGTTTGCATCAACGCGGACACCGGCACATTCTCCCTGATATACAGGCCCGGATGCCGGACCCTGAAACGCAAAAAGGCAGCGCAAGCTGCCTATAAGTGGGGAAATAATAGCGGTATTTCCAGCCGATGGCAATGTCATTGCTGCGCTCGCTCAGGGCGGGGCTGCAAGCCCCCAACTGCCCCCGAAGGCCTTGTAGACCGCGACCGAGGCGCGCAGGACCTCTGCGCGAGCCTGCAGGGCCTGCAGTTCGGCGTCGAACAGCGAGCGTTGGGCATCGAGCACGGCGAGATAGCTGGCATAGCCACCCTCGTAGCGCATCTCCGCGTAGGACAGGTAGGCGCGCACCGCGGCAACGCGCCGCTGCAGCGCCGCCGATTCATCCTGGGTGGTCGTGTATACCAGCAAGGCATCCTCGGCCTCGCGGAGGGCGTTCAGCACGGTGCGCCGATAACTGGCCTCAGCCTGCCGGGCCTCTGCCACCGCCGCATCGATCTCACTGCTCACCCGACCCGCGGTGAACAGAGGTCCAGCCAGTCCGCCGGCGACCTGGGACTGTTCGGCCCCGGAGCGGGTCAGGTCCGACAATTCGCTGCTGGCCACCCCCAGCAGCCCGGTCAGGGAAAGGCGCGGAAAGCGAGCCGCCCGGGCGACTCCGACCCGCTGCCCTGCCGCGGTCAACTGCTGTGCCGCAGCGCGAACATCGGGGCGCCGGCTCAGCAGGTCGGATGGCAGCCCCGCCGGGAGCAACGGCGGATCGAGCGCGGCGAGCGCGCTACCTCGGCTCAGGGCCGCGGGCGCCTGGCCCAGCAGCACGCTCAGGGCATTCTCTGTCAGCGCAATCCGTCGCACCAGGGCGGGAATGGTGGCGGCGTTGCGTTCCAGCTCGGAGCGCAATTGTGCCACCTCCAGTTCAGAGAGGACGCCGCGTTCAAGCTGCAGCTCAAAGAGCTCCAGCGAACTGCGGCGGGCGTCCAGAAGTGCCTGTGCCACCTGCAACTGATCATCCAGGGCCCGCAGCTGGATATAGGTTTCTGCCACTGCGGCTACCACCGACAGCAGTAGCGCATTGCGGTTGTCTTCAGCAGCGAAAAATTCTGCCTCCGCGGCGGCCGTGGCGGCGCCGATCCGCCCCCACAAGTCAATCTCCCAACGGATACCGAGATTGGCCTGGTACAGGTCGCTGCTGCCTGAGGGCGCTGCGGCGCCGGCGCCTGTCTGACGAGAGACATCGCTGCGCCCAGCGCTGGCATCGTAGCCAAGCTGTGGCCAGCGCCCGGCGCCGACAATGCCTGTTCTGGCCGCGAAGGCCTCGATTCTCGCCGCTGCCTCTGCCAGATCCAGGTTGTTGGCTATGGCGGTGGCAATCAGGCTGTCCAGCACCGGGTCGTTGAACTGGCTCCACCACTGGGCGTCCACCACCCCGGTTGCCTCGTCCTGTGACAGCCGCCACTGGTCGGGCAGCGGCACTTCCGGAGTGCGCAGCTCCGGTCCCAGGGCGCACCCCGACAGCAGTGCCGAGAGCAGGATGGGGAGTAGAATGCCATGGTCGGTGCCCCTAGCCATCAGTGGGGGCTCCCGTGTCGGCGGCGGCCTCGCGGCGTCCCGAGGTACGCATGATCAAGGTGTAGAACAGCGGCACGAAGAACAGGGCCAGTGTAGTGGCGGCAATCATGCCGCCCATGACGCCGGTGCCGATGGAGTGGCGCGCGCTGGCTCCGGCGCCGCTGGCAATGACCAGGGGCAGGGTGCCGAGAATGAACGATAGCGAGGTCATCAGTATGGGGCGCAGCCGCAGGCGGGCGGCCTCGATGGCAGCGCGCCCGGGTTCCATGCCTTCGCTGTACTTGATCTGGGCGAACTCTACGATCAGGATCGCGTTCTTGGCTGACAGGCCGATCAGGGTGATCAGGCCCACCTGGAAATAGACGTCGTTCTCCATCCCTGTGAGCCACACCGCAACCAGTGCCCCGAACAGACCGAAAGGAACCGCGCTGACGATTGCCAGCGGCAGCGACCAGCGCTCGTATTGCGCCGCCAGAATGAGAAACACCAGAATCAGGCCGAAGGCAAAGGCCGTGCTGGCGGTGGAGCCCGCTTGCTGTTGCTCGAACGCCATTCCTGACCACTGCACGTTCATGCCGGCCGGCAGTACCTCACCGGCGAGGCGCTCCATTTCTGCAATGGCCTGGCCGGAAGAAAACCCGGGTGCGGCATCGCCGGAAACGCGCACCGCGGAAAAGCCGTTGAAGCGCGTTACCAGGTCAGGTCCCGGGCGGTAGACCGCCTCAATGACGGCCGCCAGTGGCACCAGTTCGCCGTCCCGCTGGCGGACGTGGATACGCTCGAAATCCGCGGGGGTGTCGCGGAAATCCGAGTCGGCCTGGACGATGACATTCCAGACGCGTCCATACTTGTTGTACTGGCTCACATAAGAGCCGCCGAACATGGTTTGCAGCGCGCCGTAGATGCTTTCGGCCGGTAGCCCGAGGGTCTCCGCCCGGGTGCGGTCGACGCGAATCTGCAGCTGGCGCGCGTTGGGATTGAAGGTGCTGGTGACGCCCGCAAGGACTGCGCTGTTGCCTGCGGCGGCAAGGAGCTCCTGAACCGCTGCAGCGAGCTGGCGCGGGTCGTCGCTGTCCCGGTTCTGCACCCACAGCTCGAAGCCTCCCTGGCTGCCGAGTCCCGGTATCGCGGGTGGATTCACCGGAATGGCGATGCCGTCGCCAAGACCGAGCAGCCGCGGCCTGACCTCGGCCAGCAGCGTCTCCAGAGACAGCGACGCGTGGCCGCGTTCGTCAAAATCTCTCAAGGCGATGAAGACGGTGCCACTGTTGCTCTTGAACTGGCTGTCGAGCAGGTTGTAACCCGTCAGCGCGGAGGCATACTTCACTGCAGGATGTTCCGTGAATATCGCCGCCACGCGGCGGGTAACGGCCTCGCTCCGATCCAGGCTGGCGCCGTCCGGCAAAAGTACCGCCGCGAAGAGAATGCCCTGGTCCTCCTGAGGCACAAAGCTTGTGGGCACGATGCGGAACAGGGCAACCATGGCCGCCAGCATCAGAGCGACTGCCCCCAGACCCAGGGTTCCCCGGCGAATGGTCGCCTCAACGCCCGCGCCGTAGCGATCAGTCAACTTCTCCAGCTGGGCATTGAAGGCCTGAAACAGGGCCGGTGGCTCACCCCTGCGCGGTTTCAGCAGAAGGCCGCACAGGGCCGGCGTCAAGGTCAGGGCGACGAAGCTTGAGATGCCCACCGAGACGGCAATGGTCACAGCGAACTGTTGATAGAGCACGCCGGTGGACCCGCCGAGGAATGCAACCGGCACGAACACCGCAATCAGCACCAGGGTGGTCGCGATCACGGGGCCGATGACTTCCTCCATCGCTTCGATTGTGGCGGTCTTGGCATCGAGCTTTTTTTCCTCCATGCCGCGCTCGACATTTTCCACCACCACGATGGCGTCATCGACCACGATGCCGATGGCCAGCACCAGGCCGAGCAGGGTCATCAGGTTGAGGCTGTAACCCAGGGCCAGCATGCCGATAAAGGTGCCCACAACGGATACCAGGATGGCTGCGGTCGGGACCAGAGTGGCGCGAACATTCTGCAGAAACAGATAGGTCACCAGCACCACGAGGATGATGGCTATGATGAGCGTTTCTATCACTTCATCGATCGAGGCGCGGACGACTTCGGTGGTGTCGAAGGACACGGCGTACTCGAGGCCTTCGGGAAAAGAGGCGCGCATGTCGCTGAGCATGGCCTGCACGCTGTCAGCCACTGCCAGGGCGTTAGAGTCCGGCTGCTGATACACTGCGATAAAGGTGGCCGGTGTGCCGTTCAGCTCGGAGCGGAGCAGGCTCATTTGCGAGCCGGACTCCACGCGCGCCACGTCGTGCAACCTGACGACACTGGTGCCTTCGGCTTCGGCGCGCACGATAAGCTGCTCGAACTCCTCTGGCTCGGAGGCGCGGGCCTCGGTCACCAGCGGCACCGTCAGCTGCACGGGTGCCGATGTGGGGGCCTGTCCCAGGGTGCCCGCGCCGAACTGGCGGTTCTGCCGTGCGATCGCGGCCTCCACCTCTGCCGGTGTCAGGTCGAGATTCAGCAGGCGGTCAGGGTCCAGCCAGATGCGCATGGCGAGGTCGGGCAAGCCCATGATCTCTGCCTGGTTGGCACCGTCCACACGCTTGAGCGCGTCCAGCACATACAGATTGGCGTAGTTGTCGATGTACGGCGCATCGTAGCGCCCATCCGGCGCATACAGCGCAATCAGCATGAGGAACCCGGTGGAGCGCTTCTGCACGCGCACGCCGGTGGCGCGCACCGTGTCCGGAAGACCCGGCAGCGCAAGATTGACGCGATTCTGTACCTGGACTTCGGCCGTGTCCGGGTCGGTACCCAGGGCGAAATATGCCGTCAGCGACATCATGCCCGTGGCCGATGCCGCCGAGCGCATGTAAAGGAGGCCGTCAGCGCCGTTGATTTCCTTCTCGATGGGGGCCGCGACCGATCCGGCGACGGTCTCGGCATCCGCGCCGGGGTAGTTCGCGGTCACGGTGACCTGGACTGGAGCGATATCCGGGTACATGTTGATCGGGAGGTTGAGACCCGCAACGGCGCCCGCGAGCAGAATCACGATCGACAGCACCGACGCAAGAATCGGGCGGCGAACGAAAATGGAGGTCAGCATCTGGAGGCGTTGCTCAGTTGGCGTCAGTCATGTCGGCAGTGGCCATTGCTGCGGGCAGGGACACAACGGGGGTGCCTGCAGCCAGACCCACCAGGCCCTCGACGATGACTGATTCCCCTGCGGTCAGCCCCTGGCGTATCAGCCAGGACGCGCCTACCCAGGGCCCGGTAATGACTGGCCTGCGCTGGGCCCGCGACTCGCTGTCGACGATCCAGACATAGGGGCCTTTGGGTCCCTGTTGAACGGCGGCCTGCGGCACCGCAATGGCGTCAGGGCGGTAAGCGCCGCCGAGACTGATGGAAACGAACTGCCCCGGACGCAGGCTGGCTTCCGGGTTGGGTATCTCCGCCCGCATGAGCAGAGACCCGGTGCGGTCGCTCACCGCGGCATCGGCAAAAGAGAGGCGTCCCGTCCAGGGGTGTCCGGTGCCATCGGCCAGGGTCAGGCTGACATCAAAGGCGCCGTGCTCGGGATAGCGCACGCGCTGATCCTCCGCATTGTGCCGCGCTGCCAGCAGCTGGTTCTCGGCCACGCTGAACTCGACCCAGATCGGATCCACGCGCGCCACCTCTGTGAGCGGCTCCAGCGAGCCGGTCACCAGCGCCCCCTGGCGAAAGCGTGCGGCGCCGGCTATCCCGGTGACCGGGGCCCTGATGGTTGCGTAATCGAGTTCCAGCTCGGCCTCGTAGACTCTGGCCGAGGCGGCCTCGACCGCCGCTGCGGATTCGGCGACCCTGGCGCGAGCGTCGTCCAGTTCCTTCTGGGCAACCGCGCGGGCCTCCGCCAGGGGAATGACCCGTCCGAGCAGTGCGCGGGCATTGTCCAGCCGCGCCTGCTGTTGGGAGAGTTCGCCGCGAGCGCCGCGCAGCCTCGCCTCGAAAGGCTTGGGGTCCATGCGAAACAGCACCTCCCCCTCTTGTACAAAGCCCCCCTCCCGGTAGGCTATCTCCTCGAGATAGCCGGTGACGCGGGGGCGTATTTCAACCCGCTGCGAGCTTGCGGTGCGCGCCGCGTATTCAAACTCGACTGGCAGGTCTGCGCCCGCAACGGGTACCGTAACGACCTGGCGACCGGGGCCGGCCGTTGCCGTGGCGGGTGGGTCGCCGCAGGCGACAAGGGCAGAAAGAAGGGGAGATAGAAGCAGAATCCACCGCCGAGGGCTGGCAGCAATGGTGTGATTCCTCAAGCGAGCGTCCTCGGTCAGTGTGCTGCAACTAATGGATGGTAGTCTAAGCGCCTGCGGTGGTCTACCCTCCGGGACTGAGTTTCGGTGCCGCGCTCGCCCGAAGAGCAGACTCCGGGGTCGAGTGCCTGTGTTTTCTGCCTGAATCAGGTAAACTTTCGTTCACACTTCCGGTCCAACGACCACCCACGAACAAGGCCCACAATTGCATGGATATCATCGACACCATCAAGGACCAGATTGAGAGCAACAGCATTCTGCTCTACATGAAGGGTTCGCCCAACCAGCCCCAGTGCGGTTTCTCCGCTCAAACTGTGCAGGCCCTGATGGCCTGCGGCGAGCGCTTTGCCTATGTCGACATACTTGCCAATCCGGACATTCGCGCCAACCTGCCGAAGTACGCCAACTGGCCGACCTTCCCCCAGCTGTGGATCAACGGCGAGCTGATCGGTGGTTGCGATATAGTCACCGAGATGTTCGAGAGTGGTGAGCTGCAGACCCTGATCAAGGACGCTGCCGCGGCCAAAAGCGACAGCTGACGGGCCCTCTGGTCAGGCGCCGCCGAGCAGCTGCTGCAGCCGGTATTCCACCAGCGGCAGGCGGTCATTGCCGAAGTACATGTCGTCCCCGTTGATGAACAGGGTGGGGGAGCCATAGCCGCCCCGGGCCACCAGCTCGTCCGTATTGGCCCGCAGCCGGTCCTTGTAGGTCTGGTGGGTCGTTGCCGCCAGCAGGCCCTCGGGGTCCAGCCCCACCGCTGCTGCGATGGCCGCCAGTTCATCGGCCTGGGAAATGTCCCGGTTGTCCCCCCAGTAGGCCGCAAACACCGCCTCCGACCAGGGCACCAGCAGACCCTGATCCCCGGCGAACAGCGCCCCGCGCATGGCGCGAGCGGAGTTCACCGGAAACACGTCCGGGTGGCTGATGCGCAGGCCGCAGAACCGCGCCCAGTCGGCAAGATCCTTCTGGTAGTGCTGCAGGCGTCGCGGATTGTTGAACATGCCCTCCCGGGCCGCGTACAGATCCTGGTTGACCGCGTTGAATACCCCGCCGACCAGAATGGGGCGCCAATCGACCGGCACGCCCAGCCTGGCACTCAGGGGCTGCAGGCGGCGGAACGCCAGGTAGGTCCAGGGGCTGGAACAGTCGTAGAAGCATTCGAGTACGGGGGCAGCGTGCATGGTGGCTCCGGGCTTTTGGCCCAGATTAGCACACGTTCTCCGGCCTTCAGGTATAATCGCGCTTTGTTCTTGGGTCCGGTAAGCGGAAATGAGTGTTGAGCAGTACATGCAGGATCTGGGTCGCGCTGCCCGCGCCGCTTCCAGGCAGGTTGCGGCGTCGTCCACGGCGCAGCGCAATGCCGCCCTGCTGGCGACCTGCGCCGCGCTGGATGCGTCCCGTGCAGCACTGGCCGCCGCCAATGCCGAAGATCTCGCCCGCGGCCGCGAGCGCGGTCTCGACGCCGCCCTGCTGGACCGGCTGGAGCTGACGCCCGCCGCGATCGATGCCATGCTGAATGGCCTGCGCCAGGTGGCGGCTCTGGCGGATCCGGTGGGCAGCATCAGCGACATGAACACCATGCCCAGTGGCATTCAGGTAGGCAGGATGCGGGTTCCTCTCGGGGTGATCGGCATTATCTACGAGTCGCGGCCCAACGTGACCGTGGAAGCCGCCAGCCTGTGCCTGAAGGCGGGCAACGCCACCATTCTGCGCGGCGGCTCGGAGGCCCTGGCCTCCAATGCGGCCATCGCCGCCTGTATCACCCGGGGCCTTGAATCTGCGGGCCTGCCCGCCGCTGCGGTGCAGGTGGTCGACACCGCCGATCGCGCCGCAGTCGGAGCGATGATCACCATGCCCGAGTATGTGGATGTGATTGTTCCCCGGGGCGGCAAGGGCTTGATCGAGCGCATCAGCCGCGATGCCCGGGTGCCAGTGATCAAGCATCTGGACGGCGTCTGCCACGTGTATATCGATGCCGGCGCCGACCACGCCATGGCGCTGGAGATTGCCGTCAATGCCAAAACCCAGCGCTATGGCACCTGCAATACCATGGAAACCCTGCTGGTGGCGGCCGCGGAGGCAGCTGCCCTGCTGCCGCAGCTGGCAGCGGCGTTCGCGGCCAAAGGGGTGGAGCTGCGCGGCTGTGAGCGCAGCCGCGAGCTGCTGCCGGCGATTGCCGCGGCCACGGAACAGGACTGGCACGAGGAATACCTGGCGCCGATTCTGGCGCTGCGGGTCGTCGATGATCTGGACGCGGCCATCGCGCACATCAATCGCTATGGCTCCCAGCACACCGACAGTATTGTCACCCGCGATCACGGCAACGCCATGCGCTTCCTGCGGGAAGTCGATTCCAGCTCGGTGATGGTCAATGCCTCGACCCGCTTCGCCGACGGTTTTGAGTACGGTCTCGGCGCAGAGATAGGCATCTCCACGGACAAACTGCACGCCAGAGGCCCTGTGGGTCTCGAGGGTCTGACCTCCCGCAAGTATGTGGTCTTTGGCGAGGGGCAGGTCCGCCGTTGACTGCGACCGCGGCATGCGCCAGCCCAGTGGCCATCCTTGGTGGCACCTTCAATCCCATTCACAACGGCCACCTGCGCTCGGCGCTGGAGCTGGTGGAGCTGTTGGGGCTCGAGTGCCTGCACCTCATGCCCTGTGCCAATCCGCCCCACCGGGACGCGCCGGCCTGCCCCGCGGAGC
>JBLRXF010000053.1:0-11980 GCA_047920875.1 Haliea sp.
GCGGATGAAACCTTTCTGGAAATCGGTGTGAATCACAGCCGCCGCCTCCGGCGCGGTGGCGCCGACTTTTACCGTCCAGGCGCGCACTTCCTTCACCCCTGCAGTGAAATAGGTCTGCAGGTTAAGTAGCTGGTAGCCGGCGCGGATCACCCGGTCCAGGCCCGGTTCCTCCATGCCCAGATCCTGCAGAAACTCCAGCCGTTCGGCGTCTTCCAGCTCGACGATCTCCGATTCCAGCTTGTTGCAGATGGCCACGACGATGGCGCCTTCACTGGCGGCGATCTCGCGCACGGTTTCCAGCAGCGGGTTGTTGTCGAAACCGTTCTCGTCGACATTGGCGATGTACATGGTCGGCTTCACGGTGAGCAGGTGCAGGGTTCTGACCAGGGCCCGCTCCGCGTCGTCCAGTGCCAGTGAGCGCACTGGCAGTGCTTCGTTCAGATGGGGCAGCAGCTTGTTCTCCAGCAGCGCTTTCAGCGCGATGGCTTCCTTGTCGCCGCCCTTGGCGTTGCGGGTGACCCGCAGGAGCTGCTTTTCGCAGCTCTCGAGGTCGGCGAGCGCCAGTTCGGTGTTGATCACGTCGATGTCCGAGCGCGGGTCTACCCGGTTGGCAACGTGGATCACGTTGTCGTCATTGAAGCAGCGCACGACGTGGGCTATGGCATCCGTCTCGCGGATATTGGCCAGGAACTGGTTGCCCAGTCCTTCCCCCCTGGAAGCGCCCGCGACGAGGCCAGCGATATCGACAAACTCCATGGTGGTGGAGACCTCCCGCTGCGGCTTGACAATCTCGGCAATACGCTGCTGGCGCGGGTCTGGCACCGGCACGACGCCCGCATTGGGCTCGATGGTGCAGAAGGGGAAGTTCTCTGCATCAATGCCGGCCCGGGTCAGGGCGTTGAACAGGGTGGACTTGCCGACGTTGGGCAAGCCGACGATGCCGCATTTGAAACCCATGAGTGAATCCTGTAATCGAAAGCGTGTTTGAGGGCCCGCAGCGCTGCTCAGGCGGCGCTGAAGCTGTGTAGTTGGGTCATGGCCCGAGTGTCCTCACCGGCCAGCAGCAGGGGCAGGGCGGCAATCGCAGCATCGATACTGGCATCAATCTGTTCCCGCTCCACCGCAGTCGGTTTGCCCAGCACATAACCGGTCACCCGGGAGGCGTGGCCGGGATGGCCAATACCCACACGCAGGCGTGCAAAATGGTTGTTGTTGCCCAGGCAGGACACGATATCACGCAGGCCATTGTGACCGCCGTGACCTCCGCCGCGTTTGAAGCGCGCAGTTCCAGGGGGAATGTCCAATTCGTCGTGTGCCACCAGAATAGCCTCGGCGGACACTTTATAGAAACCCGCCATGGCGGCGACTGCCTGCCCGGAGCGGTTCATGAAAGTTGTTGGAATGAGCAGGCGCAGGTCGTGACCTGCGCACTGGATACGGGCAGTAAGCCCGAAAAAACGCGATTCCGCTTGCAAGGTGGCGCCATGCTGGCGCGCCAGCGCTTCGACGAAGTCGGCACCGGCGTTGTGACGGGTTCCCCGGTAGTCGCTACCCGGGTTGCCCAGTCCGGCAATCAAGCAAATTGAAGTTGCCAACGTCAGTGCCTCGCAATTGCGAGGGCTTAGCCCTCGCTGCTGTCTGCGCTCTCGTCTGCAGAGGACTCGTCACCGCTGCCGCCCTTCGGTGCAACCACGGAGGCAATGGCCAGGTCGTGATCTTCGCCCAGAGCCAGAGCGACCGAAGTGACACCTTTTGGCAGCTTGACGTTGGACAGGTGAATGATCTCACCGGTCTTCACATCGGCCATGTCCACCTCAATGTACTCGGGGATGTCGGTCGGCAGGCAGAGCACTTCGATATCGGTCGCCTGGTGCTGGATCATGCCACCCTGGACCTTGACCCCGTGACAGGTCTTTTCGTTCAGGAAGTGAATCGGCACGTGCACCTTGATCGCAACTTTTTCGTCCACGCGAAGGAAGTCTGCGTGAGTCACGCTGTTCCGGGCCGGGTGACGCTGCAGGTCCTTGAGGATGGCTTTTTCCTTCTTGCCGCCGATGTTGACGACCAGCACGTGAGAGAAAAAGGCTTCATTTTCCAGTGCTTTTTCCAGATCCTTGCGGATGATGGACAGGGGCTGGGGGTCCTTGCCGGCACCATAAATGATGGCCGGGACCTGATCAGCGAGACGACGCAGGCGGCGGCTCGCACCTTTCCCCAGGTCCTCACGCACCTCTGCGTATAGTTCAAATTGGTCAGACATTGTCTGCACTCCTTTGATGTCGCTGTCTTGCCTGCGACCGGCGCAACAGCGGGCTTGGTTAAGCGCTGCGCCTACTGGAACAGCGCGCTGATGGATTCCTCGTTGGACACCCGGCGTATCGACTCTGCCAGCAGATCAGAAATGGTCAGCTGGCGGATCTTCGTTACTTCCCGGGCTTCCGCACTCAGGGGAATCGTGTCTGTGACTACCAGCTCATCGAGCTGGGAGCCGCGTATATTTTCCAGAGCGCGGCCGGACAGCACTGCGTGGGTGCAGTAGGCCACGACCTTCTGTGCGCCGCGCTCCTTGAGTGCGTCAGCGGCTTTGCACAGGGTGCCGGCGGTGTCGACCATGTCATCCACCAGCAGGCAGATGCGGCCGTCAACCTCGCCGATCAGGTTCATCACCTGGGCCTCGTTGGCCTGAGGGCGGCGCTTGTCGATGATCGCCAGGTCCGCGTCGTCCAGCTGCTTGGCGATGGCCCGGGCCCGGACCACACCGCCGATATCCGGCGATACCACAATCAGATTCTCGTAGTTGCAGGCCAGGATGTCCTCGTTCAGGATCGGCGAGCCGTAGACATTGTCCACCGGGCAGCCAAAGAAACCCTGAATCTGTTCCGCGTGCAGATCCACCGTCAGTACCCGGTCGACTCCGACCGTCACCATCATGTCCGCGACCACCTTGGCGGTGATGGGCACCCGGGCCGACCGCACCCGGCGATCCTGGCGGGCGTAGCCGAAATAGGGCACTACCGCGGTGATCCGGGCCGCCGACGCCCGCCGCAGGGCATCGATCATGACCAGCAACTCCATCAGGTTGTCGTTGGTCGGCGCACAGGTGGGCTGCACCACGAACACGTCCTTGCCGCGGACGTTTTCGTTCAGCTCTACCGCGATTTCGCCATCACTGAACTTGCCAACGCTGGCCTTGCCCAGTGACAAATACAGCCGGTTGGCGATTTTCTGTGCCAATTCCGGATTGGCATTGCCGGTGAAGACCATCAGCTTGGAGGACACGGGGCTTCTCTCCTGGGGGATACATGACTGGGGCAGTGGGCGAACATGGCCCCAATCTGGCCAGCCGGCCTTCTCGCTTCGCCGCAACCGCCAACGGCGGTCCTGCTGCGAAGCTCTTTTGTATGGCTGGGGTGGTAGGATTCGAACCTACGAATGCCGGGATCAAAACCCGGTGCCTTGCCACTTGGCGACACCCCAATAATTCTGTTGTTTACCTCAGGCCAGAGCCGTCAGTACCGGCGACACATCCGTGCCGCGGGCGGTGAAACTCATCCACTTTGACGGGACCTGCGCCTGCACTGCGGCAGCGTCGCTCCAGCTCTCAAAGGCGGCAAAAATGCAGGCGCCGGTGCCGGTCAATCTCGCCTCGGCGAAAGCCCGCAGCCACTGCAGGGCCTCACCCACTTCGGGATATTTTGCCACTACCACTGCCTCGCAGTCGTTGCGGTGGACCCCCCGAAAAACGGCGGCCATTGTGATTGGCGAGGTGTCCCGTGTCAATTCTTGGCTGGAAAAAATTTCACCTGTCGGCACTGCGCAGGCGGGCTTGATCACAAGGTACCACGCTTCCGGTAGTGCGATGGGGGTAAGTTGCTCACCCACTCCCTCTGCCCAGGCACTGTGGCCGGCCACGAAGACCGGCACGTCCGCCCCCAGCTTGGCGCCCAGAGCCTGCAGTGCGGCCTGCTCCAGCCCCAGTTGCCAGAGATGATTCAGGGCCAGCAGGGTGGTGGCGGCGTTGGAGGAGCCACCACCCAGGCCGCCGCCCATGGGAATGCGTTTGGTGCACAGGATGCTGGCGCCGAGATCGCCCCGCCGCAGCAGGCGGGCTGCGCGCAGGATCAGATTGTCCTCGGCGGGCAGGTCAACCCCGGGCATTTCCAGTCGCAGCTGACCGCTGCGGTCGGCAATGAAGTGCATGCTGTCACCCCAGTCCAGCAGCTGAAAGACGGTCTGCAGAGTATGGTAGCCGTCGCTGCGGCGACCGGTGACGTGCAGAAACAGGTTCAGTTTGGCGGGCGACAGCAAGGTCAGGGCAGCTGTCATTACACCGCCCCTGGCTGCCAGGTCTGGATGACGACGCGGGCCCTGGTGTCCCCGCGCTTAATGCTCAGCCTGGTGGGCAGCAGATAGGCGCCGAACTGCTGGTAGCGTTCGTAGCGGATAGTCCAGCCATCCTGCTCCAGTCGCTGCAGCAGGTCGTCTGCCACCTCCACCGAGCTGGCGCGGGGCTTCGGCGCAGGCAGGCCTTTCAGCCAGTAGGGCAGGGCCTGCAGGGGCAGGTCCCAGCCCGTGTGCAGGCGCACGGCATCGGGGGTGGAAATGTCCAGCCGTGTCAGCTCTTCGCCGCGCTGGATCAGCAGTTCGTGGCCATCGCTCTGAATTTCGGTCGCCTGCAGGCCCATGGGGCCGGAGAGCTGCAGGCGGGTGTCGCTACCATGCTGCTGCCAGTCAAGGCTCGCGGATTCGGACTGCTGGCCGCTGCGCAGGGCAATCTTGCCGCGGGCGGTCCAGTTCTCCAGTGCCGCCAGGTGCTGGCTGCGCTGCTGCCAGGGCTGCTCTGCCACCGGTATCGGGGCAGTGGCGCAGGCGGCCAGTCCCAGGCACAGGCAGAGCGACAGCAGCCGCAGGGACGCCAGGATGGAGCCGCTCACTGTGGCCGCAGATCAGAGATGGAAATGTCCAGCCGCTCCAGGGTTTCCTGCAGGATGTCATGCTCCGGGTCCCGCAGCAGGCCGTCACGCCAGATGCTGTAGGCCTTCTGCTGCTCTCCCAGGGACCACAGGACTTCACCCAGGTGCGCTGCTACCTCGGGATCAGGCAGGCCGTCCCAGGCGCGCTGCAGGTAAGCAACCGCTTCGGCTGCCCTGCCGAGCTTGAACACCACCCAGCCCATGCTGTCGAGTATGGCGGGTTCCTCCGGCGCAAGTTCCAGTGCGCGTGCAATGAGGGCGTAGGCCTCTTCATAGCGGCTGGTTCGCGTGGTCAGGGTATACCCGAGTGCGTTCAAGGCAGTGGCGTTATCCGGGTTCTCGGCCAGAATGTGGCGCAGGTCGGATTCCATGAGCGCCAGGTCGTTCAGGCGCTCGGCCAGCATGGCGCGGCTGTAGCGCAGGGATGCGGACTCGGGCAGCTCGGCCAGCGCCTGATCCAGCAGGGCCATGGCTGTGTCGAGCAAGCTGGCTTGACTGAGCAGTTCCGACTCGAGCGCGTAAAGCTGCTCGCGGAGCTCCGGATAGGCCTGCCGTTGCAGGTCGAAGAACTCGGCGCTGCCACTGCTGTCACCGCTCTGAATAAGCAGTCGCCCCACGCGCCCGCGGGCGCTGTAGAACTCCCGGCTGTCGGGATCTTCTACCCGACTGTAGGCGAGAATGGCCTCGTCCGGCCTGCCTTCATCCTCGGCAATGCGGCCAAGATAGTAGTTGGCCTCGTCAACGCGCTGCTCCAGGGCCAGGACCTGGCGCAGGTAGGCTTTGGCCGCCAGCGTGTCCCCGTGGTCCTGGTTCAGCAGCGCCAGTGATAGCAACAGGTCCCCATCTCTGGGTGACTGTGCTGAGAGGATCTCGAACTGACGGCGCGCGGCGTCAATGTCGGAGCGAGTCAGCAGGCGTGCGTACTGCAAGCGCAGGCTGCTGTTGTCCGGCGCTGCTGCCAGGGCTTCTTCAATGCGCTTGAAAGGCGCGGAGTGGCCGCTTTCCAGTCTCAGCTTGGCGTCCAGCAGGAGAGCCTGGGTTTGCCCGGGCTCCAGCGCAAACAGCTGCTCCAGCACGACGCCGGTGGCTTCGGCCTCATCGAGCTCGTCGAGAATCAGGGCGCGGGTCAGGAGCAGGCGGGTATCGTTCGGAAAGTCGCTCTCAAGTGCTCCCATGGCGGCGGCAAGCTCCTGCTTCTCGGCGGTGGAGAGTTCGCGGAATCCACCCAGCAGCATCGGGAAGTTCGGCTGCAAACCCTGGCGAGCCACCACTGCCAGGTGCGGCACCGCTGCTGCCGGCTTGCCCTGGCGTATCAACAGCGTGGCCAGGGTGCTATTGGCCTCGGGGTGCTCGGGCTCCAATTCAACCCAGAGTTGCACTGCTTCCAGTGCCTGAGGCTCGCGCTTCATGAACTGGGCGAGATGCGTGGTGTGGGCGCTGATCCCGGGGTCGCGCAGGCGAGCGGCCTGGTCCAGATAATTGCCCAGCGCAAGATCGTAGGCACTGCGGCGCAGAGCGAATTCCGCAACCAGCAGCGGGTAGACACTGTCTTCAGGGAAGGCCCTCTCCGGCGGCTTTGGCAGGGTGGCGGCGGCAGCCGACTCCCGGGACTCAGCGGCAGCTGCTGCCGGCGACGTTTGCCCGGGCGCGGTGGCACAGCCGGTTGCTGCCAGCAGCAGAGCCGATATCAGAAGCAGTCGAAGCATGGTAGGGGCAGGCATGGCTATCCAGCGAATACAGCGCAATAGTGACATAGTTGGGCGGGTAATCCCAACTTCTGTGGACTGCTGGCGAGGCCAGAGGTTCCAGTAGGATGATACGTAAACACCTGTCATTTGGGCTGTAACTTGCTAGAATCCGCGAATATTTCACCAAAAGTGGTTTGGTCCGGGGCCTTGTGCGGCCCGCCGCCACGGGAGCCGGCCACACACGCCATGAACCTGATCGCTCTGGGTATCAACCACAACTCTGCCGGTGTCGAGGTGCGCGAACGCGTTGCCTTTGCGCCGGAGCAGGTTGCCGAGGCGCTGGAGGATGCCTGCGAGCAGGCGGGGCTGGATGAAGTAGTGATTCTCTCCACCTGCAATCGCACCGAGCTCTACGCCATGGTGCCCGACAATTGCAATCTGGCTGACAAATCTGTGCGCCTGATCGAATGGATGGCGAACTATCATCACCTGTCCAGCCAGGAGCTGCTGCAGGCGGCTTACCACCATGAAGCCGGGGCGGCCCTGCAACACATGGTCAAAGTGGCCAGCGGTCTGGATTCCATGGTGCTGGGGGAGCCACAGATCCTCGGTCAGTTGAAGTCCGCCTACGCCGTGGCGCTGGAGGCCGGCACTATCGGTGGCGATCTGGACCGCCTGTTCCAGAGGGTGTTTGCGATCGCCAAGAAAGTGCGCACCGACACGGCCATTGGCGAGAACCCGGTATCGGTAGCCTATGCCGCGGTGGATTTGGCGGGCCATATTTTTTCTGACCTCAGCCGCTGCGACGCGCTGCTGGTGGGAGCGGGGGAAACAGTGGAGCTGGTAGCCCGCCACCTGGTTGAGGCCGGTGTCCGCCGCATCGTTATTGCCAACCGGACGCTAGGCCGTGCGCGGGAGCTGGCGCAGAAATTCGGTGCCGAGGCCGTGTTGCTGGCGGACATCCCCGAGCATCTGCTGCACTCGGACATCGTTATCACCTCCACCGCCAGCCAGCTGCCCATACTGGGCAAGGGCGCGGTGGAGCAGGCCATCAAGGCGCGCAAGCACCGCCCCATACTGATGGTCGACATCGCCGTGCCCCGGGACATTGAGCCCCAGGTCGCTGAGCTGCCCGATATTTATCTCTATACCGTGGACGATCTGCGCGAGATCGTTGAACAGAATCTGCGCAGCCGCCAGAGCGAGGCCCGCAAGGCAGACCTGCTGATTGATGAGGGCGTGGCGCAGGTGCTGGAGGAAGTCCGCAGCCTCGCGGCAGTGGATACCGTGCGCCAGTACCGTGATATGGCCGAAGGTATTCGTGAACAGGAGGTGCAACGCGCCCTCCGCAGTCTTGCCCGCGGCGACGATCCGCAGCAGATCGTGGCCCAACTGGCGCGAGCGATCACCAACAAGCTGATCCATGCGCCGACTGCGGGTCTCAAGCGCGCCAGCGCCGAGGGCCGTCAGGACCTGCTGGCCGGGGCCCGCAAGCTGTTGGGGTTGGAAACCGCTGGGGGCGCCTCAGCCGGCGGCGCACTGGCCGCAACCGCAGACAGCGATGCCGCCCAGCTGTCTGAACCAGGTCCAGAAAACCCCGCTACCACTATCCCGAGCCCACCACCTGGCCAACGCATACTGCAATGAAAGCTTCACTGCTGACCAAACTTGATGCCCTCGCCGATCGTCATGAGGAGGTATCCGCTCTCCTGGGTGATGCCGAGACGATCGCTGACCAGAAACGATTCCGCGACCTGTCGCGAGAGTACTCGGAGCTTGAGGACGTCGTGCGCTGTTACGCCGATTTCCAGCGGGTGCGGGAGGATGTGGAAGAGGCCAGACAAATGCTGGCGGAATCCGATCCCGAGCTCGTGGCCATGGCCGAGGAGGAAATCGGCAGCGCCAGCAAGCGGCTGGCGGCGTTGGAGCTGGAGCTGCAGACCCTGCTTTTGCCGCGTGATCCGCAAGACTCTGCCAACGTGTTCCTGGAAGTGCGCGCCGGCACCGGCGGCGACGAAGCCGCGATCTTCGCTGGCGACCTGTTCCGCATGTACAGCCGCTACGCCGAGCAAATGGGCTGGCGCATCGAAGTGCTGTCCGAGCGTGAGGGTGAGCACGGTGGCTTCAAGGAAGTTATCAGCCTGGTCGAAGGGCGGGACGTCTATGCCCACCTGAAGTTTGAATCCGGCGCCCATCGCGTGCAGCGGGTGCCGGCCACCGAGTCCCAGGGCCGCATCCACACGTCCGCCTGCACGGTGGCGGTGATGCCGGAGCCCGATGAAGTGGAGGTCGGTGAGATCAACAAGGCGGACATCCGCGTGGATACTTTCCGTGCCTCGGGCGCCGGCGGCCAGCACGTCAACAAGACCGATTCCGCTGTGCGTATCACCCACCTGCCCAGCGGCGTCGTGGTGGAGTGCCAGGATGAGCGCTCCCAGCACAAGAACAAAGCCCGCGCCATGTCCCTGCTGCAGGCCAGGCTGAAGTCCTCGGCAGTGGACAAGCAGGCGGCGGAGCAGGCGGAGCAGCGCCGCAATCTGGTCGGCAGCGGCGACCGCTCTGAGCGCATCCGTACCTACAATTTTCCCCAGGGCCGGGTGACTGATCACCGCATCAACCTGACCCTGTACAGCCTTGACGAGGTCATGGAGGGCAATCTCGCTGCCATAGTCGGTCCTCTGCGGCAGGAGTACCAGGCCGACCTCCTGGCAGCACTGGCCGGGAACTGATGACCACGGTCGCTGCCTGCCTGCGCGCCGGCGACGACCTGCCGGGCGACAGCGCCCGCCGCGATGCCGAGATCCTCCTGGGCCACCTGCTGGGCAAGTCCCGCAGCTGGCTCTATGCCTGGCCGGAGCAGCTCCTGACCGCCGCCCAGCTGGCGGACTACGCCACCTTGCTGGCCCAGCGCCGCGCCGGCGTCCCGGTCGCCTACCTGACGGGCGAGCGGGAGTTCTGGTCCCTGTCCCTGCGGGTGACGGACGCCACCCTGATCCCCCGCCCTGAAACCGAGACCCTGGTGGAGTGGGCCCTGGAACTGGCACTGCCGGCCACAGCAGCAGTGCTGGACCTCGGCACGGGCAGCGGCGCAATTGCCCTGGCGCTTGCCGCCGAGCGCCCTGGCTGGCGGATCTTGGCAACCGATGCCTCTGCCGCCGCCCTGGCAGTTGCCCGGGACAATGTTCGGCGCCTGTGCCCCGGCCGGATTCGCTGCCTGCAGTCGGATTGGTTTGACGCCCTGCAGGGCGAGCAATTCGATCTTGTTGTCAGCAACCCGCCCTACGTCGAGAGCAACAGCCCCTGGCTGGCCAGCGGCGATCTCCGCTTTGAGCCGCGCAGCGCATTGGTCGCAGGCAGTACCGGGCTGGACGATCTGCGGCAGCTGGCGGAAGCCGCTCCGGCTCATCTGCGCTCGGGGGGCTGGCTGCTGCTGGAGCACGGATTCGAGCAGGGGCGGGCGGTGCGCCAGCTGCTGGTCAACGCCGGTTTTGTCGAGGTGGCCACACGCTGCGATCTCGCTGGCCTGGAGCGAATTACCGGAGCATGCCGCCGTGCTGACTGACAGTGATCTCGATCGCTACAGCCGCCAGCTGCTGGTACCGGACATCGATGTCGCCGGCCAGGAGGCGCTGGCGGCGGCTACGGTGCTGGTGGTGGGGCTGGGCGGTCTCGGTTCTCCCGCCGCACTGTATCTGGCCGCAGCCGGGGTCGGCACCCTGCGTCTGGCGGATGGAGATAGAGTCGAACTCAGCAATCTGCAGCGGCAGATTGCTCATACCGAAGCGGGCCTGGGTGACAACAAGGCGCTGTCCGCGGCCCGTGCCGTGCGCGCCATCAATCACAAGCTGCGGGTTGAAGTGATCGACTGCCACCTTGACGCCTACAGTATGGCCGAGGCGGTGCAGGGCGCGAACCTGGTGCTCGACGCCAGCGACCGCTTTGCGACCCGCTATGCCCTCAACCGCGCCTGCGTGGCGGCGGGTGTGCCGCTGCTCTCCGCTGCCGCCATTCGTCTGGAAGGGCAGCTGGCGCTGTTCGATAGCGCCCGCGGCGGCCCCTGCTATCGCTGCCTGTATCCCGATGCTGCCGCCGACGATGGCAGTCTTGCCTGTGCCGAAAACGGGGTTCTCGGCCCAGTGGTCGGGGTTCTCGGTTCCCTGCAGGCCCTGGAGGCGATCAAGTATCTGGTCGGTATGGAGCAAACCTTGCGCGACGCGGTGCTGATGCTTGATCTGCGCAGCCTGTCCCTGCAGCGCCTGGCGCTGGATCGGCGCCGTGACTGCCCGGATTGCCCGCCCCCAGTGACTTGAGCTGCGCAAACTTTTTCTCGTTGCGACTGTCACACTGGGTGATTATCACGAGGCTTGTACATGAATCGCCTGGCATCTCTGTACTACGCATTGCATGATGGACTGTTCGAGGCCCTGCGCCATCTGGACTGGCTGGCACCTCTGGCCCTGCGGCTCTATCTGGTGCCCGTGTTCTGGTTGGCTGGGGTGCAGAAGATCGGCGCCATGGACAACACCATCGAGTGGTTCGGCAATCCTGACTGGGGTCTGGGGTTGCCGTTTCCGGCGCTGTTGGCCTACCTGGCGGCCTATACCGAGGCGATCGGAGCACTCTTGCTGCTGCTGGGCCTGGCCACCCGCTGGGTAGCGCTGCCCCTGCTGGTGACCATGGCGGTGGCGGCCTTCACCGTGCACTGGCAGAACGGTTGGGCCGCCATCGCCGATTCCGGCGCCCAGGAGATTGCGGTGCGCCTGGGCGCGGCGCGCGAACTGCTGCGTGAGCACGGCAACTACGCCTGGATCACCGAGTACGGCAACCTGGTGATTCTCAACAACGGGATCGAGTTTGCCGCCACCTACTTCATCATGCTGCTGGCGCTGCTGTACACCGGGAGCGGGCGCTTTGTCAGCGCCGATTACTACCTGTCACGCCTTTACCCCCGGCACAGCTATTCGCGGACAAAAATGCTAGACTAGCGCCCGACAACGCAGCGGTATGTATTGAACCCTGACAGGAAACTACCTTGATCAAGAGTCTACTCGGTCGCGGCAGCAACGGCGCCAGCAGCGCAGCTTCCCCCGCCCCCACCCCGGAATCTCCCAGCAGCGACTCCACCCATGGCAAGCCACCCCGCAGCCCCGGTCACAGTGATCGCGGTCAGGGCAGGTCGGGCCGCTCGCGGCCGCGGCAGGCGGCACCAAGCGGTGACACCTGGTCCCTGGACGATTTCCAGGTGCCGCCTCAGGAGGGGCAGACCCGCTTCCACGATCTCGGTTTGCGAGACGAGCTGATGCGCGGTATTGCCGATTT
>JBLRXF010000054.1:0-11929 GCA_047920875.1 Haliea sp.
GGCCATGGTGGTGCTGCACCTGCTGGCGGTTGCCTGGCACCAGTTCCGGCGCCGGGAAAAGCTGGTACAGGCCATGGTCAAGGGGTGCGCAGAGGGCAAGTCGGGGCAGGTGGCACCAGCGCCCTGGTGGCTGGCGCCATTGTTGTTGGTGGCTGTGACAGGTTTGTGCTGGTGGGTACTGCAGCAGGCGCCGCCGCCACCGCGGATGTGGTAGGGCAGCCCTCCACCGGGGCTGCCCCGTGGGATCCTCAGTAAAGGTAGTCTTTGGATTTGTAGTCGTCGTGACAGGCCTTGCAGGTCTGACCCACGGCACCGACCTGCTGTGCAATAGCACCGCGGTCACCGCCGGCAACGGTAGTTTGCAGGGTGGCGGCCGCCGCTTTCATGTCATCGAACTTGCCGGCCACGTCGTCCAGGTTCTCCCAGATTGCAGGCTTGGCCCGGGTGGTACCCTTCTCCGAACCCTCGGGGAAACCGCGGAGGATGTTGAGCGTGGTCACTGCCGCAAAATCGTCGGCAAAGCCCTGCAGCTGCTCCTGGTTCCAGGGCATTTCCCCCTTGACCATGGCGCCTATGGGGCCGAAGTTGGCACCCAGAAGCGCAAAGTAGGACTGGCGGTAGGACTGATGGAATTCGTTCTCATCCAGGTGGGACAGGGCCAGGGGTGAGATGGCCAGAGCGGCGGCCGAGGCGAGGATGGCGGCACGCTTGCGAAACGGGTTTGACATGGGAACTCTCCTTGCTGTGGTTTGGCTGTCCCCAACTATACTGGATGGATACGGTTTGCGACCAATTTTTTGAACCTGACCCGGGTTAAGCTGCAGCAACATGGGGAATTGCTCTCCGGTGGGCTACCATTGCCCCCCTTGGGGCATCGGGGTAGCACATGAGCGCGCAGCAGTGGGATTACAGTTTTGACGTGGTCGTTGTCGGGTCCGGCAACGGGGGGCTGACCGCGGCGCTGTGTAGCTATGAAATGGGCACCCGCGACGTGCTGGTGGTGGAGAAATCTGCGCTCTATGGCGGTACCAGCTCCATTTCCGGCGGCGGTGTCTGGATCCCCTGCAATCGCTACGCGCGAGAGGCCGGCGCCGAGGACTCCATCGACAAGGCGCGCACCTACCTGCGGCAACTGATTACCGAGGAGGAGGTGCCAGAATACCAACTGGATGCCTTTCTCGAGAACGGCCCGAAGATGGTCGATTTCCTGCACGAACGCACCCGCATGCGCTACGTCACCCTGGCACACTACCCGGATTACTACACCAACCTCGATGGCGCCATGGTGGGCCACCGCTCGATGGAGCCGGAAACCTTTGCCGCCAGCGAGCTGGGCGAAGAGTGGCGGCGCCTGCGCCGAACCCACCCCATGATGCACCTGGGCGGTTTGATCGGCTTTACCCAGGTTGAAGCGGCATTGCTCATCGGGCAGCAGCCGGGCTGGTGGAAAACCGCGGTGAAGCTGGTGGCCAGCTACCTGGCGGATATCCCCTGGCGCCTGCGCGATAAATATCACCGGCGCCTGGCGACGGGCTGTGCGGGCGTGGCGCGCCTGCGCGCGTCAATGCAGGACCGGGACATTCCCCTGTGGCTCAATACTCCCATGACCCGGGTGATTGATGAAGACGGCGCCGTGCTGGGTATCGAGGTCAAGCGCAACGGCGAGACCCTGCGCATCCAGGCGCGTAAGGGTGTAGTGCTGGCCGCGGGCGGCTTCGAGCACAACCAGGCCATGCGCGAGCAGTATCTGCCGCAGCCTACCGACCACCGCTGGAGCGCCGGCACCCTGGACAATACCGGCGATGCCATTCTTGAAGGCCAGCGCCTGGGGGCGAAGATGCACCGGCTCAACGAGGCCTGGTGGTGCAACACTATTTCCGTACCTGGCGAGGACATTCCACGTCTGAGCATTATGGAAAAATCCTACCCCGGTTCTATTGTCGTCAACCCTGCCGGGGAGCGCTTCAGCAACGAATCCCAGAACTACATGGCATTTCAGCAGGAGACCTTTGCCAAACACAGCGAAGAGAACCCCTGCAACCCGAGCTGGCAGATATTCGACGCCAACTTCCGTGCCCGCTATTTTGTCGGCCCCCTCTATAACAGTACTTTCCGGCCAGACTGGGCCGTGCCCAAGCGCTACGAGGCGGAGGGTTTCTTCGCCAAGGCCGACACGATTCCGGAACTGGCCCGCAAGATCGGCGTCAATCCGGAGGGGCTGGCAGACACGGTCGCCAAGATGAACGAGTACGCCCGCACCGGCGTGGACCCGGATTGCCAGCGCGGAGACTCCGCCTACGACCGCTACTACGGGGACCCGCGAGTGACCCCGAACCCCTGTCTGGCGCCGATCGACAAGCCGCCCTATTACGCAATGAAGGTCGATCCGGGCGATTTCGGTACCCAGGGCGGGATGGTCTGCAATGCCGACGCCCAGGTTCTGCGTGAGGATGGTTCAGTGATCCCTGGCCTTTACGCCATAGGCAATTGCAGCGCGCCGACGCTCCCCTGTTATCCCGGCCCGGGCTCGACCCTTGGCCCGGCCATGACCTTCGCCTACCAGGCGGCCAAGGCCATTACCGGCTATCGGGAACGGTAATGTTCAGGCGCTTAGCCGGCCCAGGGCAAACACCAGCGTGGCGCTGGCGGTTCCCCAGGAGCCGAGAACGCGCAGGGCGATGCGCTGCCAGTCCCGCCGGGCGCGTTCACTGAGATCCGCAAGCAGCAGCAGGCAGACACAAGCGCCCAGGCCAGTACCCAGCAGCGAGGCGGCGGCGGGGCCCGGCGCCAAATCCTCGGGAGCGGAATCCAGCCCCAGCAGCAGGCCGACACCCACACCGGCGGCGTAGAACACTGGGATGGGCGGGCGCAACTGCAATACCACCAGCAAGCCCGTCAGCGCAGAGACCAGTAGCAATGACGGCTCCGGAGAGAACGTCGGGCCCATTCCCGTACCCGCCAATACCAGACCCAATGCCAGCGCCGGCAGAAAACCCAGGTGGCAGCGGCGTAGCCCGCCCATGCCACCCTGGCCTGCAAGTAAGGCCAGTAATACCAGTGCCAGCGCATGTGCTGGCACCAGCAGTGGATGCAGAATGCCGCCGTAGAATTCCCCGATACCCGCCATTGGACTGTGGGCTTGCGCAAGCGCTGGCAGGCACAGCAGAATGCCCGTAGCCCACCGACCTCCCCAGCGGTAGAACCTCAAATGGCGTTACCCAGAAAGATTCCGCCAGCGACTGCGATAACAGCCCCACCTGCGCGCACCGCAAGTCTCCCCGCAGGCCAGCGCACCAGCAGCCCAAAGCCAATCCCGGCCAGATGCAACAGGCCGGTGGCGATCACAAAGCCCAGGCTATAAGCCAGAGGGCTGACGGCCTCCGGCAGCTCCGTGCCGTGGGCGTGGCCGTGGAAAACGGCGAAGGCAGCGACAATCAGCCCAGCCAGCCACAGGGGTGGCCGCGCGGCCAGCAGGATCATTGCACCCAGGATCAGTGCCGACAGGGCAATGCCAATTTCAACGCTGGGCAGGGGTATGCCCAAAAGCCCCAGAGCGCCGCCGAAGGCCATCACCAGAGGGAAGACCACCGGCAACAGCCACAGTGCCGGTGCGCCCAGAAACGCGCCCCAGAGCCCCACCGCAACCATCGCGGCCACGTGGTCCCAACCCAGTACCGGGTGCAGCAGGCCACTGATGAAGCCGCCGCCGATCTCCGCAGCCGAGTGGGCCTGGGCGTGGCTTGCCAGCAGCAGACAGAGTCCGGCGGACCACAGCAGTCTGTTTGTCAGCATCATGTTCTCCCATGAATTTTGGCTCAGAAGGATAGCCTCCAGGCAGTTGCGGTGGAAGCCCCGCGGGAGGGTCACTTGTCCGATACTTGCCCGCTTCAGGCTGGCTGGCACAGCGCATTGAGCCAATGCGGGCGAGTGGCCGTACCATCAGGGTATAGTGAAGGTTAAATTTTTGGCAGGCAGCGGGTAAGGCATGAGCAATTTTGCAGGAAAAACAGTGGTGGTGTCCGGCGGGGCCGAGGGTATTGGTCTCAGCATTGCCCTGGCACTGGGCAGACAGGGCATGAACGTGGCGCTGGGCGATATTGACGCAGTGCAGCTTGAACAGGCGCGGGAGCAGCTGCAAGCTGAGGGCATCGACGTCCTTACCTGCGTCATGGATGTTACCCGCCTGGAGCAGTGGTCCGAGCTGGCAGAGCAGGCGCTCGCGCGCTTTGGCAAGGTGCACATGCTGGTCAACAACGCCGGCGTCGGTGCCATGGGTGACAGCATCGAGCGCAGCAAGCTCGAAGACTGGCGCTGGGTAGTGGACGTGAACCTGATGGGCGTTGTTTATGGCACCCAGACCATCATCCCTCTGATTAAACAGCATGGCGAAGGCGGCTGGCTGCTGAACGTGGCGTCCATGGCCGGCATGGCGGGCGTGCCTTTTGCCGGCGCCTATACGGCCACCAAGGTAGCGGTGGTCGGCATGTCGGAGAGCTGGCATGCGGAGTTGCAGCCCCACAATATACAGGTGTCTGTGCTGTGCCCGGCTTTTGTGAAGACGCGGATCAATCTCTCCACGCGCAATCGCCAGGCAGAATATGGCGGTGGCAGTGGCGACACTGCAGGGTCGGAGAAGAGCAGGGCAATTGCCGCCCATATGCAAAATGTGATCGACAACGGTCTGCCAGTCGAGCTTGTTGGACTGCGGGTGGTGGAGGCCCTCAATGCCGGGGAGCTCTATATCTTCACCCACCCCAATTATCGCGCGATGGTACACAAGCGCAGTCAGGCGATTGACACGGCCTTTGAACGCGCCGCCGCCAGCCCCTTGTTGGCCGGTGTGCTGAACGAGGATATCGTTGGCTTTGCCGGCTAGTTAATCGCCGAGGTATCCAATTACTCCTATACAAACAACAGGAAAAAACCATGTCTGATTCCCGCGAGCTTGGCATTATTGTCTACGGCGCAACTGGCTACACCGGCCGTCTGGTCTGCGAATATCTCAACGCCCAATACGGTGTGAACGGCCCCGTGAAATGGGCTTGGCCGGGCGCAGCATGGAAAAGCTGGTGGCGGTGCGCGGTGAGCTGGGCGTTTCCGCGGCAATCCCCCTGGTGGTTGCCGACGCCGGCAGCCCGGATTCGGTGCGCGAGATGGTCGCGCGGACGCAGGTGCTGATTACCACGGTGGGCCCCTACCAGCTATACGGCTCAGATCTCGTGGCGGCGTGCGCCAACGCCGGAACGGATTATGTTGACCTGTGTGGCGAACCGGCGTGGATGCACGAGATGATCGCCGCCCACGGCGCTGCCGCAAAGGTAAGCGGCGCACGCATCGTGTTTTCCTGCGGCTTTGATTCCATCCCCTTTGATCTCGGGGTCTGGTTCCTGCAGCAGGCGGCACAGGAAAAGTTCGGCACCCCTTTGCCCAGAGTTAAAGGACGCGTGCGCGTCATGAAGGGCACTTTCTCCGGCGGCACTCTTGCAAGCTTCAGGGCCACCATGGCCGCGGCGGCCAAGCAGCCTGACATGATCAAGGTGCTGATGGACCCCTTTGCCCTCACCGAGGGGTATGCCGGTGCCGAGCAGCCCGCCGGCATGGCGCCACTCTATGAGGAAGATCTGCAAAGCTGGTCGGCACCTTTTATCATGGCTACCATCAACACCAAGAATATTCACCGCTCCAACCTTCTGCTGGGCCACCAGTACGGCAAGGATTTTGTCTATGACGAAATGCTCCTGACCGGCCCCGGTGAGCAGGGCGAACAGATTGCGCGCGCGGTTGCTGCGGACAAATCCATGGCCAACGATCCCATTCAGCCGGGCGAGGGGCCAACGAAGGAAGAGCGCGACGCAGGTCATTACGACATCCTGTTCGTCGGCTATGGCGAACAGGGCCAGACCATCAAGGCCAGTGTCCAGGGCGACAAGGACCCCGGCTACGGATCAACCTCCAAGATGATTGCAGAGAGCGCCGTGTGTCTGTTGGAAAACCCCGGCAACGTGCAAGGCGGTATCTACACACCCGCACCGGCAATGGGAGGCTTGCTGGTGGAGCGTCTGCAGAACAATGCCGGGTTGACCTTCAGGTTGGAAGGCTGAATGAAACCCCTGTTTTATGGGGTTCTAGCGTCATTGTGAATATAGAGTTTCGGCAGGGCTGTCTTTCCGCTCCGGAGCAGAACGTCGTCGCCCGGGGATTTACCGCTCATTCACAGAAGCAGAAAGCCCCCCAATACAGCAAAGAGTGCGTCAGTTGGTTAGCTAGGAGTGAGCAGGGCGCTATCACGGCTGCACTCACTGCTGACATCCTGTGGGACTGGATGTACATCGATGAGCTTTGGGTCTGCGCCGAGCGCCGCGGCGAAGGTTTTGGCAGCTCGCTGATGTTACGTGCTGAGGACTTTGCCAGACATCGGCAGTTGCAGGGTGTCTGGCTATGGACTCAGAGCTGGCAGGGGGAGCGGTTCTACCAAAAGCTTGGCTATCGCGAGTTCACTCGTTTCGAGGACTTTCCGCCAGGTCACTCGCGGATTGGCTATCGAAAACCCCTGAAATGAACCTGTTTTGCGCAGGCTCGCGGCGTTAGGGTTCAGTACGTGAGTAATCCCCCGCACATCCTGCTCACAAGCCCTGTCGGCGCATCAATGAACCGCAACCAACGCCTCCACCAACGTCGCTACCACCCGGCTGGGCGGCGGTGACTGGCGCACAATCGCACTGAACTGGCACACATACTGGAAACGCTCGGTCGCCAGGGCACGCATGCGCCCGGCGCTGACGAAGCCCTCGGCATAGTGCTGCGGCAGATAGCCCAGGAAGCGCCCGGACAGCACCAGGTGGGCAACTGCCTCCTGGTCCCAAGCGGTGGCGTCCCGGTGCTGGCCGCGCTGGCGTGTCACTTCCATATTGGGAGAGTGGTAGCCGATACCCACATACTTGCTGGCGAGGATTTCGCTGTCGGTCAGTGACTCGCCGGTGCGCTGGAACAGCGGGTGCTCCACGCCGCAGTACAGGTACATCTGTTCGTCGAATAAAGGATAGTAGCGCAGGCTGCTGGAGGGCCGGTGGTCGGGGATGATGCCGAGGTGAAACCGGCCCTCCATCACGCCGCGCTCGATGGCGTTGATGGGCTCGACGTGGATTTGCAGGTGAACCCCCGGTGCCTGCTCATCAAACAGCGCGAGGGCGCGGTCGATTTGGCAGGCGGGGTTGGAGGCTGTCTTGTCGAAAATGGCGATGGCCAGTGAGCCGGTCAGGCGCTGGTTGATGTCGTTGACGTCGTGCTGGTAGTCCTCCAGCGCCGCCATCATCTTCTGCGCGGCGCTGTGGAACTGGGCGCCCTCGTCGGTCAGGGCGAAGCCGCCGCGGCCCCGGCGGCAGAGGGTGAAGCCCAGGCGGGTTTCCAGATCCTTGATGTGGCGGGAGATGGTGGAGCGGTTGATGTTAAGTTCCAGTTCCGCGGCGGCGAAGCCGCCGCAGGCCACCACCGCGCGAAACACCCGCAGCAGACGCAGGTCATTGTCGGTGACGTTGCCCAGCAGGGCTTTGCGTGACATGGCATGGCCTCCGTTACGGACGGCTTTAAAGTTTCATGATAATGAAAGTCAGTAGTGATAGATAATGATTTATGCAACATCACGCCGAGCCTAGAATGCGCCCCATCACCATCAGGAAGCGTGTCATGACCCATATGCCTGCCAGCCGCAAACTGACCCGGGAACAGCTGGAAGCCCACTGGATGCCCTACACCGGCAACCGCCAGTTCAAGCGCGATCCGCGCATGATCGTGGCTGCGGAAGGGGTGCACTTTATCGATGACGATGGTCGGCGGGTGCTGGACGGCCTGTCGGGACTCTGGTGCTGCGGCGCCGGGCACAATCGGCCGGAAATTGCCGAGGCGGTCCACCGTCAGCTGACCACCCTGGATTACGCACCGGCCTTCCAGTACGGGCACCCGAAATCCTTTGAGCTGGCCAACCGGATCAAGGCACTGACCCCGGAGGGGCTGGACTACGTTTTCTTCACCAACTCCGGTTCCGAATGCGCGGACACCTCCCTGAAAATGGCGCGGGCGTACTGGCGCCTCAAGGGCCAACCCGCCAAGACACGTCTCATTGGCCGTGCCAAGGGCTACCATGGGGTCAACTTTGGCGGGATTTCCGTCGGCGGCATCGGCCCCAACCGCAAACTGTTCGGGCAGGCGGTGGAGGCTGACCATCTGGCGCACACTCTGCTGCCGGAAAACGCCTTCACCCGCGGCATGCCGCGCCATGGCTGGCAGCGTGCCGACGAGCTGCTGGAGCTGATTGCCCTGCACGACGCCAGCAACATCGCCGCGGTGATCGTCGAGCCGATGGCCGGCTCGGCGGGGGTGATTCCGCCGCCGGCGGGCTACCTGCAGCGGCTGCGGGATATCTGCACCGCCCACAATATCCTGCTGATCTTCGACGAAGTCATTACCGGCTTTGGCCGCTGCGGCGCCATGACGGGTGCCGATGCCTTTGGCGTGGTGCCGGACATCATGAACGTGGCCAAGCAGCTGACCAACGGCGCCGTGCCCATGGGCGCGGTCATCGCCAAGGCGGAGATCTACCAGACCTTCATGGCCCAAGGCGGGCCCGACTACATGCTGGAATTCCCGCATGGCTATACCTATTCCGCGCATCCTGTCGCCTGTGCTGCTGGTATCGCCGCCCTGGACATCCTGCAGCAGGAACAGCTTCCGGCACGAGTGGCCGCGCTGGCACCGTATTTCGAGGACGCGCTGCACCAGCTCAAGGGTGCGCCGCACGTGGTCGATATCCGCAACTTCGGCTTTGCTGGCGCGCTGCAGCTGCGGCCCTATGAGGGCGAACCCGCGCGGCGCCCCTTCGAGGTGGCCATGCGCATGTGGGAGAAGGGTTTCTACGTGCGCTACGGCGGCGACACCATCCAGCTGGGGCTGCCCTTCGTGATCGCGAAGGCCGAAATCGACAGCCTGCTGGAAGCACTCGGAGAATCCCTGCGGGAGCTGGCATAATAGGGGCCCCTTTCGGTGGCCCTGACGTTTGCCTGCTTCTGATCTCGCACAGCTTGCCCTGACCGCACTATCAGTCAGCATTCCCACCTTTGGCTGGGTAGTGCTGGGCATGCTGCTGCGCCGGGTAGGGCTGCTGCGGCAGCGCCACATCGACGCCGTGTCCCGGTTTGCCTTCAATGCGGCCCTGCCACTGTTGCTGTTCATCAGCGCCGCCGGCGTTGATTTTTCCGCCTTGGGTGGTGCGACCTATCTGCTGGCCGGTGTCGTCGCCACTCTGCTGACCCTGGCCTGCAGCTGGGTGTACGGGCGCTGGCGAGGCTTTCCGCTGCCGACCCTCGGTATTTTTGTACAGGCAACTTTTCGCTCCAATCTTGCCATCGTTGGCTTCGCTCTTTGTCATGCGGCCTACGGTGAGGTGGGCCTCAGCCTGGCCGCGCTACCGGTGGCGCTGCTGACCGCGCTGTATAATGTGCTCGCAGTGTGGGTCCTGCAGGTAACTCACGGCGGTAGCCCCTCGGTGCTGGGTCTGCTGCGTGGAATGGCGGTCAACCCCCTGCTGCTGGGGATTGGCGCAGGGGTTTTTGTGGCGCTTGCGGGGTGGCCTCTGCCGACGTTCATGCCGCTTGTCGGCCAGGGTCTGTCGCAGTTCTTCCTGCCCCTGATGCTGGTGTGCATCGGCGGCGCTCTGCGCATCAGCGTGCTGCGCACTGCGGGCAGTGTGACCTGGGAGGCGACCTGCTGGCGCTTGCTGGTGGGGCCACTGCTGGCGGTTCTGGTAGCGGTGATCCTGGGCATTGAACCCATGCAACTGGGGGTTGTGTTCCTGCTCCTGAGCGCGCCGGTGGCCGCGGCCAGTTTTGTCATGGTGGTGGCGGCACGGGGTGACGGTACCCTGGCGGCGAATATTGTGGTGCTGACCACGCTCATGTCCATCATCACTGTCACGCTGGGCTTTGCCGTATTGATTCTTGCCGGGCTGGCCGCTTCACCAGTCTGACGGCGTCCGCTAATCGGGTACAATCGGACTTTTTTCGGGGGAGATCCGCGGGTGACAACAGGAACCAGACCGCTTGAGGGTTTGCGGGTAATTGAGCTGGGCCAGCTGCTGGCGGGGCCTTTCACTGGCACGATCCTAGCCTATTTTGGTGCCGAGGTGATCAAGGTCGAGCCCCCGGGCGGGGATCCCATCCGCGGCTGGCGCGTCGTTCAGGACGGCACCTCGCTCTGGTATCGCAGCTTGGGGCGCAACAAGAAAAGCGTCACTCTGGATCTCAAGAGTGAGCGCGGCCGCGAACTGGTGCTCAAGCTGCTTGATACTGCCGACGTGCTGGTGGAAAACTTCCGCCCCGGGGCCATGGAGGAGTGGGGGCTGGGCCCGGAGGTGGTCAAGGCCCGCAATCCGCGCTTGGTATACACGCGCATTTCCGGTTACGGGCAGACTGGCCCCTATGCCAACAAGCCTGGCTATGCATCGGTCACCGAAGGCTTCGGCGGTTTCCGCTACATCAACGGTGAGCCCGGCCAGGCCCCTGTGCGGCCCAATATCAGTCTCGGCGACACGGTCGCGGCCCTGCACGCAGCGCTGGGCATTACCCTGGCGCTGCTGCAGCGCGGCAAGACAGAGGGCGGGGAAGGGCAGGTGGTGGATGTGGCGCTGTACGAGTCCATCTTCAATCTGCTGGAGGGTATTGTCCCCGAATACGACGGTGCCGGTGTGATCCGCGAGCCCTCCGGCACCACGGTCACCGGCATTGTGCCGACCAACACCTACCGCTGCGACGATGGCAAGTATGTGGTTATCGGCGGCAACGGCGACTCCATCTTCAAGCGCCTGATGACGGCGGCGGGGCGCTCGGACATGGCCGCGGACCCCGAACTGGCGGACAACGCCGGGCGCGTGCGCCACGAGCACGACATCGACAAGGCCCTCAACCTCTGGTGCGGCCAGCACTCGTCGCAGCACATCATCTTCGTGCTGGAGCAGGCAGGTGTGCCGGTGGGGCCCATCTACAGCGTCGCCGACATGCTGCAGGACCCTCAGTATCAGGCCCGCGGCATGTTCGAGCAGGTGGAGATCGACGGCAAACCGCTGCAGATTCCCGCCATCCTGCCGCGTCTGGCGGATACCCCCGGACGCACGGACTGGCCCGGCGGGGCCTTGGGTAGCCATAACCGGGAGGTCCTCCAGGGTGTCTTGGGGCTGAGCGAGGAAGAGCTTGCAGTGCTGGCTGATGCCGGGGTTATAGCAGCGTCGCCCGGGCCCTGACCGGCGCGACTAGCCCGCCTTGGCCAGCGCCTCCACTTCCCCCGCCTGGGCGTCAGGGTTACGGAACACGAGGCTGCCATCCTCCAGCGAGGCCGTGGGCAGGGTCCTGCGGTCGCGCACGTAATCCTGGGGATTCAACCAGGGCTCCCGGTCGCCCTGCCTCGGCAGTTGATGCATGACCCGTTGCAGGTAGCCGGCGCTGAAGCCCTCGATCCAGGGTCTGGCTGGCATGTTGTGTTCGTCCGCTCGCAGGGTCGGGGTGACCTGCTCGACGCCCTGCTGGTCCATGTGATTCAACAGTCGGCAGACGAAGCGCGCGATCATGTCAGCACGCAGGGTCCAGGAGGCGTTGATGTAGCCGAAGGTGTTGGCCATGTTGGGCACTCCGGAACACATCATGCCGCGCCAGGTCCAGCGCTGGCTGAAGTCCACCGCTTTCCCGTCCACCTCGAAATCGATGTCGTCCATGACCACCAGTTCCAGGCCGGTGGCGGTCACGATGATGTCCGCGGCCAGCTGTTCGGCCCGACGTTCGAGCTCCTCGAGCTGGAACGTGGCCTCCTCGACGGCGGCCCACAGCTCCTCGTAATGCGCTGCAGCGACGTCGAGATCGGTGGCGAGTCCTGCCGCCCGGTCGCGGGC
>JBLRXF010000055.1:0-11870 GCA_047920875.1 Haliea sp.
GTTGCGGATACCCCAGCGGTATCCTGCCTGGTCGGCGACGTTGCGGATACCCCAGCGGTATCCTGCCTGGTCGGCGACATTGCGAATACCCCAGCGGTATCCTGATTGTTCCGAGACATTGCGAATGCCCCAACGATATCCAGCCTGGTGGGCTTCACTTGAGTGACTATTTGAATTGGGCAGGACTTGAGAGAGATTTTCCTCACTTAACGCGGCTGGGCGTTCGCTTACTGTCCACTTGAAGCCGGAGCTAAGTTTGTCATTTGCCACCCAATCGGAGGTGTTTAACCGCTCATTAGACTCCAGATTTCCCCACTGATAACCAGCTTGTTGTCGATAGACTTGTTGGGTAGCCAGTGCGGTTGAAAGAGATGAATGGTCCACGGTAGATATTGAACGAGACACAGAATTGTCCTTTGTGACGGCAAGTTCTGCATGAGCGGCCCCACTGAGAAATATGAGAATTAGTGAAGTCTTGCCGACTAGCGCGAGCCGAGATTTGACGTCTAGGTTTTTCATGATGTACCTCATTTTGTCGGCCACCAAGTGGCATCTCATTCCTGAATTCATCTCATCCGTGAGAGGCTGTTCACATCTAAGTTCCCTGACGCTGAGTTCAGTTATAGGGAGGCGGGGGAAATCAATGAAGGTACCGCCATACCCTCTTTGGGGTAGGAGGTTCGGCAGCGCACAGCGCAGCCGCGTGATTTATGCGGTTTTAGGTTGGTTATGGCTGATTAACTGACTGAAATATAAGAAAAAATAGGGTTGGCTGAAGGTGGGGGCTGGTGTTTGACCCATATGGGGCAGGGGCTTCGGTATGGCTATTATTTCGGTGTGTTGTCGCCGTGCTGCGTTGACAGCGCTTCTATCAGATCCCGCTCCGATAGGTAGATTTCCAGCCATTGAAAGGGCAGATCCGGGGCAGGGGCAAGAGCGTCTGCGCGCTCGATATGATCTTTTATACCCCATTTGCGGTCATCGCTTCGGCCATCGGCCGACGGCTCGGTGGCGAGCATGCGATACAGGCCCGGTAGGCTGGCGTTGCCTTCCTCGTCGATAATTGCCGGGCCCTCAAAATACTGCTCGCCGGCAATGTCGCTCGCCAGGTTCAGGTCCTTGTTGCCACAACCGCGCTGTCCCAGGGTCACTGCACGCACCGCATTGACTGCCCCGCTGCCTTGCTGGAAAGGGCTGTAGGCGAGCCTGCCGTCGCGGTTGATCGCAGGCTCTGCGCTGCTCATGAGCTTGCACTTGATGTCGTCCGGGGTGAGGTCTGGTTCCAGTTGCAGGAGGAGAGCGGCAATGCCAGCGACCAGTGCGCTGGCTTGTGAGGTGCCGGTCATGACCAGCTCGCCGGTGCTGATCATGTAGTTCGGGTGCTTGCGCGTGAGTGTACTGCCGGGCTGGACCAGGCCGGCGATATGGCCGCCCGGGGCAACGATATCCGGCTTGATGTGTCCGCTGGGTGTGGGGCCACGGGAGGAGAAGTCCGGAATATAGTCGTCGTCCCGGTCCTCCACGGTCCAGGAGTCGGTATAGGCGCCGACGGTGATGAGATAGGGGAGATTGCCGGGTGAGCCAATCGTCATAGGGTCAGGCCCCTCGTTGCCCGCCGCGGCGACTATGGTGATGCCTGCGGCCCACGCCCGCATCAGAGCCTGGTTGATCGGGTCGAGAAAATAGGGCCATCGCGGTCGGGCTGCGAAGGACAGGTTGAGCACCCTGATGTTCAGTGCTTCGCGCTGCTCCACAATCCACTGGATGCCCCGCACGATGTCGAGAAAGTCGCCCTGGCCGTCCTCGTCGAATGCCTTTACCGCTACCAGGCTGACATCGGGTGCGATCCCTTTCCAGCTGCCCGAAGGTTCTCCGTTAGTGAGCACTTCCTCACTGTGTGCGACAATGCTAGTCATGTGGGTGCCGTGGCCGCTGGCGTCGCTTACGGGCTTGCCCGCGACGTTCTCCATAGCATCGTAGCGCCCGATGATCCTCGACTTGCCGCTGGTATCCATGGCCAGTGCCGGGTGTTCCCAAAGTCCAGAGTCCAGTACCGCCACCGTCACTCCGCGGCCAGTAATGCCATGCCGGTGTAGCTCGGCCGCACCTGCGACGGTAGGGTAATAAGTGTCTCCAGCGTAATCGGCATAGCCGGGGATAAGTTCACTATGGCAGGCATCGCCAAACTCCAGTTTTACGCTGAAGTCCTGCTGTTTCCAGCTGAGTTTGCCATGGGTATCACCAAGAGACTGCGCAAAACCGATCTGCAAGTCACCGATGTCTGCGGGTGCCGGCACCTGTTCTGAAGCGTAGTCCAGCGCGAGGCTGCGCCGTCCTGCCGCGCTGACTGATTCGGAAGCGCGGCGTAAATCCCTGTTGTCGAGGCGCAGGGTGGTGAGTTCGCCGAGTGCTTCGGGCCAGCTGATCTCCAGTCGCGTCAGTGCCAGCGGCGTTGCCCCCTGATTGTAGAGTCGCCAGCGTATTCCGTCCGCCTGCAGCGTCGCCTCCAGAGCTCCGCCAATAGTGCAGGCAGACTCTTCGGGGGGAGGCAGCGGCTCGGACAGGTCCATGGACAGGTCGTCAATGAGCCGCAAGATCAGCGGTGAACTGCGAATGTTCTCCAGCTGTGTCGGAGTGACCAGAGCTCCGACGGCATCGATGATGGTCAGTTCATGGGTGACACTGCCGCCGGCGTCCTCGACCAGCTGCTTGAGTGACGCGGCGGAGTTGCCCTGTAGCATGACCCGCAGCGATTCTGGCCCGGTATCAGCCACTGACGCCGAGGTCCCCAGCGCAATACAGAGGGTGAGCGGCAGGCGCAGCAGCGGGCGGTCCGTGCGGATGGACAAGTCAGCTTCCCGAAGCAAGTTGCTCGGCGAAGTTCCGCCGTAACAGATTGGGCACTTCCTCTGGGTGTACGGGGACGGAAAGATAAAAACCCTGCAGCAGATCGCATTTCATGTCCACCAGGTAGCGCATCTGCTCGATGGTCTCGATGCCCTCGGCGATTACCCGTAGTTTAAGCGTCTTTGACAGAGCCAGGATCGCGTCAATGATCGCCGCACCATCCGGGGTGTTGAGGTCGGCGACGAAGCTCTGGTCAATTTTCAGGGTATCAATCGGAAAACGCTTCAGATAGCTGAGCGATGAATAGCCTGTTCCGAAGTCATCCACTGCGAGGTCCAGGCCTATGTCCTTTAACTCCTGCAGCTTGACGATATTTGCCTCGGCGTCGGTCATGATGGCGCCCTCGGTCAGCTCCAGTTCCAGGCGATGCGGCAACATCTTGGACTTTTCGATAAAGCCGCGGACAAAATGCGACAGGCCGGTCTGGTTGAACTGGAGCGGCGAGATATTCACGCCCACCCGAAACTGAGGCAGGCCAAGGGTATCCCAGTACAGGCAATCACTGGCGACCTGGGACATGACCCATTCACCCAGCTCGATGATCTGTCCGGTCCGCTCGGCCACGGGAATGAATTCCGCAGGGGACACCATGCCACGCACAGGGTGTTTCCAGCGCACCAGCGCCTCAAGGCTAACCACGTTGCCGGTGGACACTTCTATCTGTGGCTGGTAGCGCAATTCCAGTTCGCCGTTCTGCATCCCGTGGCGCAGCTCTTCCTCCATTTTCAATTGCTCGACAGCCTTCGCGTTCATTTCCTCGTTGTAGAAGCGAAAGCAGGCTCGGCCCTCGGCCTTGGCAACGTACATCGCGGTATCGGCATTGCGAACCAGGCTGTCGGGGTCTTCCCCATCCATCGGGTAGATTGCAATGCCGATGCTGGGTGTGACCACCGGATTGTGCGACTGCAGGGCGATGGGTTGGGAAAGACGTTCCAGAATACGTCGAGCAATGGTTTCCACATGCGCGGTGTCAGGCACATCGGAAAGCACCACGGTAAACTCATCGCCGCCGAGGCGGGCGATCTCGGTGCTGCCATCCTGGTCGGCGTCGTCGTCACCGAAGAAGTTGATGGCATCGTCCTCACGCAGTTCCAGGGTCAGGCGCTTGGCAATTTCTACCAACAGCCGATCACCACGGCCGTGGCCGATCGAATCATTGATGCGCTTGAAATGGTCGAGGTCGATGAACATTAGCGCGGCGAAGGAGCTCCGCCGCTGGCTCCGCCTCAGAATCCTCTCCAGCTGCTCGTTGAAACTGCGCCGATTGGGCAGGTTGGTCAGGGGGTCATAGTAAGCGAGATAGCGCAGTCGATCTTCCTGGCGCTTCAAGGCGTTGAAAGCCTGGCTTGCTCGCAGCATGTACTGAACGTCTCTCCCCAACAGTGACCAGTTGACTGGCTTGGTCTTGTATTGGGTGGCACCTGCCTCAAAGCCCTGGTCGATGGATTCGCGGTCATCCGAGCCGGTGACGATCATGATGGGGATGGTCTCTCCCTGAGGCATTTCGCGGATGCGGCGGCACACTTCAAGGCCTGACATCCCCGGCATTTCGACATCCAGGAATACCAGGTCCGGACGCTCGCGCACGAACATGTCCAGCGCCTCGTGGCCGTTACTGGCCTCTATCACGATCATGTTTTCCGCTTCCAGGCATTGCCGGGTCAGCAGGCGCACTATCTGGTCGTCATCGCTCACCAGAATTTTGGCGCGCATCGTGGATGGACTTGAGTTGAGCATCAGGGGGCCATGCGCAGGGGGAAAATTTGTGCGGTACAGGCTACCATCACCGGCTTTGGTAGCCTAGTGTCCGGCGGGCTCGCTGTGACAGCGCTACCGAAACAGAGCGACAAAACGGGATGATCGGTTTTGTTGGCAGAAATCTTCGGTATATTACGCTGATTCACAAGTGCACCTGGGCGTTTGCCAAGCAATTCTCTCCCAGCGAACCTGCTGGATAGGCTATTACTATATATAACAGTTGCTTATACGCTGTATTTGAATGAACTTCTAGCGATACTTGGCTAATTACACCGCCCCGATGCGTCTTTTTGTTCCGCAGGGGCAGAAGGGTACAGCGGCGGTGGCGCTGGGCGTGGGGCGGGCCAATTTGTGCTAGAATTTTCGGCCGTTTTTCTGAACTGCCAGACTATGAGTATTGCCTCCGACAAACTGGAAACCATCCGCCGGCAAGTCCAGGTTCACCTCGACAAGGCTGAACACCGCAAGCTGAGCCCCGCTCAGGAGCAGGCGCTCAAGGAGCGTATAGCCGCCCGCCTGCAGCGGGAAAATGCGGTCATCGTAGCGCATTACTACACCGCGCCCGCCATCCAGGCCCTGGCCGAGGAGACCGGAGGCTGTGTCTCGGATTCGCTGGAGATGGCGCGCTTCGGCCGCGATCATCCGGCCACCACGCTGGTGGTGGCCGGCGTTCGCTTCATGGGCGAGACCGCCAAGATTCTGACGCCGGACAAACGGGTACTGATGCCGACTCTGGAGGCTACCTGCTCCCTGGATCTGGGCTGCCCCATCGAGGAGTTCTCGGCTTTTTGTGATGAGCACCCTGACCGCGAGGTGGTGGTTTATGCGAACACCTCGGCGGCAGTCAAGGCGCGGGCGGACTGGGTGGTCACCTCCAGTATCGCCCTGGACGTCGCCGAGCACCTTGCAGCCCAGGGGAAGAAGATTATCTGGGCGCCCGATCGTCATCTGGGCGACTACGTGCGCCGGCAGACCGGAGCCGACATCCTGATGTGGGACGGTGCCTGCATCGTTCATGAGGAGTTCAAGGCGCGTGGTATTGCAGACTTGAAGCGCGTCTACCCGGACGCCGCGGTGCTGGTGCATCCGGAATCGCCGGCTGCGGTGCTGGATCTGGCGGACCGTGTGGGATCGACCACGCAGATCATCCGCGCAGCGCAGGAGCTGCCGAACAAGCGCTTCATCGTGGCCACCGACCAGGGTATTTTTTACAAGCTGCAGCAGCAGGCCCCGGACAAGGAGTTCATTATTGCGCCCACGGCGGGGAATGGCGCGACCTGTCGCAGCTGCGCCAACTGTCCCTGGATGGCGATGAACGAACTGGAGTCTCTGGATCAGGTGTTCGAGCGCAGCGACAACGAGGTTTTTGTCGACCGCCGGATCGGCGAGCAGGCGATGGTGCCGCTGCAGCGGATGCTGGATTTCGCTGCCAGCCTGCACAAAGGCGTCATCGGCAACGCCTGAGGGGCGGCCTGGCGCGCCCGGCCGGCCTCGATCAGATTTCCATGCGCTCGCGCAGGGTGGCCACATCGCGCAGGCGCTCATTGAGCCTGGCGGCGGTGACGTGGTCGCTGCCCACCAGTTTCATGGCGTAGTTAAGCTGCCGCTCCGCTTCCCCCATGTTGCCGGTGAGGATGAAATACTCCGCGCGCGACTGGTGCAGTCCAACGATATTCCCCGACAGCCCCTGCACCTCAGCCAGCAGGTACCACAGGCCCGGGTCGTTGGGCCGATTTTTGCTCTGGTTGATCAGCACCTGCTCTGCCAGGTGGGGTTTGCGGTCCTGCATGAGCGCTGTGGCGTAGGCCATGGTCAGGGGATGGTTGCCCGGAGTCAGCTTCAGTTCATTGGCAAGCGCTGTAGCAGCCTTGTCCGGCTCACCGCGGGTCATGAGAATGTTCGCATGGGCCAGTTTGTACTCCAGCCGGCCAGGGCTCTGGGACCAGATGCTGTCGAGCTCCAGTGCGGCCTGGTCGACACGACCGGCGTCGGTAAGCGCCAGCACCAGACCGTAGGTAGATGCCTCCCGCGAGCGGGTATTGCCATCCAGTTCGCCCCGGAATCGCTGAATGGCCTCCTCCGGCGTGGCGGCGAGGTGGTTGATCACCCGTGCCCGCATCAGCTGGTACTGCGTATCGTCACGCAGAGGCGGCTGCGCGTACTGGCGGGCCCGGTTGCGGGTATCCGCGATGCGGTTTTCGGACAGCGGGTGGGTGCGCAGGAATTCCGGAATGCGGTTGCCGCTGGCATAGCGCGAGGCCTGCATCATCCGCTCGAACATGGAAGCCGCCGCGTGGGGGTCCAGGCCGGCGGCGACGACCGTCTGCATGCCTACCCGGTCGGCCTCCGACTCGGCGCTGCGGCTGTAGCGCAGGGCGGAATCCTGGGCTGCTGCCTGGGCGGCAGACAGCGCAGCCATCCCCGCCTCGCCGCCGCCTGCCGCCAGGAGGACAAAGCCTGCCAGCATGGCGGCCAGGTTCAGCGGCTGCTGATTGCGTTGGAATTCCACCCGGCGAGAGAAGTGGCGCTGGCTCAGGTGGGCGATTTCATGGGCCAGGACCGAGGCCAGCTCGTCTTCGGTCTGCGCGTAGACCATGAGCCCGTTGTGCACCCCGATGACGCCGCCGGGCACGGCGAAGGCATTGATATCGGGGCTGTCCACAATCACCAGGTCAATGCGGCGGTCTGCCAGCTGGCTGTGGGTTACAAGGCGGTAGACCAGATCCTCGAGGTAGTCGAACAGCAGCGGATCATCGACTGTCGGTGCCCGATTGCGGAAAATTCGCAGCCAGGTGCGTCCCAGCTGATACTCGTATTCCGCCGAGAACAGGCTGGTGCTGGACTCACCCAGATTCGGCAGTTTCAGGCCTTCGGTGGCGCGCAGGTCGCCGCCCGGCAGCAGTGCCAGCAGTAGAGTCAGTACCAGGGCTGTTGCCGTGGTGGGTAGCCGAGGGTGCTCGGGGAAACTGAAAGTCATACCAGGGGTGTTCACCGCGGGTTGGGGCCGGCACCAGGCCAGCATGATGCCTATAGTACGCCAGTGCCAGCTTGTCAGCCCAGCCCGGGGCGCCTGTCATCGGAGGGCAACGGCGGGGAAAAGTTCAATCCTGTTTGGGCTGTCGCTGGTGAATGGATATACTCGTATACCACGATAATCGAGGGGCATGGCCTGGTGGACACGGAAGCGACAGTAGAGGTGGACGCCTGCGGCCAGCAGTGCCCCATGCCCTTGCTGCACGCCAAGCGAGCGCTGAACCGCATGCAAGCCGGGGAGCGCCTGCGGGTCCTTGCTACCGACCAGGGCTCGGTGCGGGATTTCCGGGTGTTTGCCGAGCAGTCAGGGCATACTCTGCTGGCATCAGAAGAGCGTGCAGGTGTGTACATTCACCTGCTGCAGAAGTCGTAACATCCCGGAACCGAATTCATGCTCGATATCTTCAACAAATGGTACAGGCGCTATCTCTTCGAGGAGGAGTCGGTACTGCTGCTGGTGCTGCTGGTCGTCGCGGTACTGCTGCTGGTCAGTATTGGCGACATTCTTGCGCCGATATTGGCGTCCATTGTCCTGGCCTATCTGATGCAGGGGCTCGCGGGTCGCCTGCAAGGTACCGGCTTGCCGCCCTGGGTGGGGGTGACCGTTGCCTATGTCCTGTTCATTGGGATCTTCTTTGGCGTGACTCTGGGGCTGCTGCCGCTGGTGTGGCGTCAGCTCGTGTCTCTGGCGACGGAAGCGCCGCGGATGCTGGAGCAGGGCAGGCAATTGCTGGCAGTGCTGCCCGCGCGCTACCCGGAGATCTTCAGCCAGCAGCAAATCAACCAGATGGTCACCCTGGCCCAGGCCGAAATGGGCGGTATGGGGCAGAAGCTGGTTGCCCGCTCCCTGTCGACCATCCCCAGTATTCTCACTGTGCTGGTGTACATGATTCTGATCCCGATCCTGGTATTTTTCTTCCTCAAGGACCGGCAGCTGATCCTGGCCTGGCTGGCCACATTCCTGCCCGCCGAGCGCCCCCTGCTGCGGCGCATCTGGGCGGAGATGGATACCCAGGTTGCAAACTATGCCCGCGGCAAGGTGCTGGAGATCCTGATTGTGGGCTCGGTCAGCTACGTGAGCTTCGTCCTGCTGGGGCTCAACTATGCGGCCCTGCTGGCCCTGCTGGTGGGGCTTTCGGTGATCATCCCTTACCTGGGTGCAGCGCTGGTGACGTTCCCGGTGCTGCTGGTGGGGTATTTTCAATGGGGATTCGTCAGTGAATTTTATTACCTGGCGCTGGTCTATTTCGTGATCCAGGCCCTGGACGGCAATGTCCTGGTACCACTGCTGTTTTCCGAGGCGGTGAACCTGCACCCGGTGGCGATTATCCTGGCGGTGCTGTTCTTCGGCGGCATCTGGGGATTGTGGGGCGTGTTTTTTGCGATCCCGCTCGCCACCCTGATCAAGGCGGTTATCAATGCCTGGCCCAAGCCTGTGGAAGGGGCCGGCGACAACGCGATTCTGGAGTAAGGCATGCAAGCAACATTTTTCGGCCAGTGGCTGCGGCCGCTGGTTGGCAGCCTTGTGCTGCTGTTTCTGGTGGCCTGCGCCACCCTGCCCGGTGCCGGCATCCAGCCGGTGCAGAGCCCCAACGACGACTACGCCTACCGTTACCTGACGCTCGAGAATGAGCTGCAGGTGCTGTTGATATCCGATCCCGGGGCGCCCAAAGCTGCAGCCGCGCTGGATGTCCTGGTCGGCAGCGGTGACAACCCGCCCGGCCGCGAGGGGCTGGCGCACTTCCTGGAGCACATGCTGTTTCTGGGTACCGACAAGTACCCGGAGGCGGGGGACTACCAGCAGTACATTGCCGAGCACGGCGGTAGCCACAACGCCTACACCAGTTTCGAGAACACCAATTACTTTTTTGACATTCAGGCGCCTTATCTTGAGGGCGCTCTGGACCGTCTGGCCCGCTTTTTCATCGCACCGCGCTTCGACGAGGCCTACGTCGAGCGCGAGATGAATGCGGTGGAGGCCGAATTCCAGATGGGGCTGCGCAGCGACCCGCGCCGCGGCCTGGACGTATTGCAGGCGGTGATGAACCCCGAGCATCCTTTCAGCCAGTTCACGGTCGGTAGCCTGGACACGCTGGCGGACCGGCCCGAAGCGCGGATACGGGACGATCTGCTCACGTTCTATGAACGGCACTACTCCGCAAACAAGATGCGGTTGGTAGTGTTTGGCTCCGAGTCTCTGGACGAGTTGCAGGCGATGGTGGTGCCACGATTCGCTCCCGTACCCAACCGCGGTGCGGAGGTGGAGCCGATAGCAGCGCCCCTGTTCGTGCCCGAGTCGCTGCCGATGCTGATCCAGGTGCAGCCCCAGGCGACCCTGCGGCAGCTGGAAGTGTCGTTCCCGGTGCCGGACTATCGCAGTGCCTACCGCAGCAATCCGCTGGGTTATCTGGGTAACCTGGTTGGGCACGAAGGTACTGGCAGCCTGCTGGCCCGCCTCAAGGAGGAGGGGCTGGCGGAGAGCCTGGCCGCCGGCTCAGGCCTCGCCTGGCGCGGCGGCGCCCTGTTCAGTGTCAGTATTGGTCTGACCGAGGACGGGCTGGCGCACCAGGAGAGAGTACTGCAGCTGCTGTTTGCCTACCTGGACATGCTGCGGCGAGAGGGCCCGCAGCAATGGCTCTACGAGGAACAGTCGCAGCTGGCGGAGCTGCAGTTCCGGTTTCGCGAAAAAGCCAACCCGGTGAACTACGCCAGCGCTCTGGCCAGCGGCATGCATCATTACGCGCCCGAAGACATTCTGCGGGGCAGCAGTCTGATGAATGACTACGACCCCGCGATGCTGGAGGAACTGCTGTCGCAGGTAGTGCCCGACAACGCGCTGGTGACCCTCAGCCACCAGTCGGTGAAAACTGATCGGCAATCGCCTTTCTACGCGGTGTCTTACAGCGCCGCCGCCGTGCCACCGGATCTTCTGCAGCGCTGGACCACACCGGTGGGCGATGTCGCGCTGGCGCTGCCGTTGCCCAACGAATTCATTGCCGAAGACCTTCGCCTGGTTTCGCCGGTGGCGGTTGCCAGCCCGCCGGCCAGAGCACTGAGCACGACCCGGCAGGACGTCTGGTTTGGGCAGGACACCGAGTTCCGGGTTCCGCGGGGCGCGCTCTATATCAATTTCCGTTCGCCCCAGGTGGGTGAGACTGCGACCCAGGCCGCTGCGGCGGTACTGTATACCGCGCTGGTGAAGGACGCGGTCAATGAGTTCACCTACCCGGCGCTGCTGGCTGGGCTGAACTTCGATGTGTACAAGCATGCCCAGGGCATCAGCCTGCGGGTCAGCGGCTACAATGACAAGCAGCTGCTGTTGCTGGATCGCCTGCTGGATGTGATTCAGGCCTCTGCTTTCAGCGAGCAGCGCTTCGTCAATATCCGCGCAGACCTGATTCGCAGTCTGGAGAACAGCGTGGCCAAGCGCCCCAGCAGCCAGCTTATTGACGACCTGCGCGAAGCCCTGCTGCACGGCGAATGGGGTGAGCAGGCACTGATCGAAGCCCTGCAGGCGATGACCCCGATTGAGCTGGCTGACTGGGTCGGCGCCTTCTGGGCCCAGGCCACGGCCGAGACTATGCTCTACGGCAACTATGATGCGACTGTGGTGCCGCAGCTGGCAGCCCGGGTCGGCGAGCTGTTGGCGGCTGGTGAGGCGCCGCCACTCTCGCCGCTGCGGGTGATGCGCATCGCCCCCGGGGAAAGCCTTCAGTATCCGGTTCAGGTCGATCACGACGACGCGGTGGTCGGCTGGTATCTGCAGGGCCGGGATCGCAGCTGGCATGATCGCGCGGCAACCACCCTGACCGCGCACATCATCAAGACCGGCTTCTTTCAGCAGCTGCGCACAGAGCAGCAGCTGGGCTACGTGGTCAGTGCTTTCTCCTGGCCACAGCTGGACGTGCCCGGGCTGGTGTTGCTGATCCAGTCTCCCAGTGCTACGGCGCCGGAGGTCACCGCGGCGATTGATGCCTTTATGGGCAGCGTGGCAGGTTCCCTGAATGAAGAGCAGTTTCTGCGCTACAGGAAGTCGCTGGTCGCCGAAATACAGCGTCCCGACAAGAACCTGTGGGAGCGAGCCGAGTTCTACTGGCAGTCCATTGCCAAGAAGGAGTTTGCTTTTGATGGTCGCCAGCAACTGGCGGCAGCGGTGAGTGCCCTGACGCTGG
>JBLRXF010000056.1:0-11838 GCA_047920875.1 Haliea sp.
GCCTGCACCCGGTGCGGAGGGATGTCCTCCCGCCGCTCGCCGTCCCAGGTGATCGCCCCCTCGGCACCGCAGGTGACCACAAAACTGCGTGCGACCGGCTTCAGCCGTTCCATGGCGACGTCCAGGCGGTCGGTGCGTCCCCAGCACAGGGCTTCGTCGCGGTTGCAGAAGATGAGGTCCAGCCGCGTACCGATGATCGCCTGCATGCCCTCGCGGAAATACTCGACCATGCCGGGGTCGGAGAAACTCAGCGCCGTTTTTACCCCCGCGGCTTCCGCCAGCTCCCGGGCGCGAATGGCTGCTGCGCGACCGCTGTCAGAGGTGACCAGATAGCCTTCTACATACAGGAACTCGGAAGCGGCCAGCGCCACGGGGTCCAACTGCTCCACAGACAGGGTCTCGCTGATGCCGAGGAAAGTGTTCATGCTGCGCTCGGCGTCGGCGGAAATCAGCACCAGGCATTTGCCGGTGGTGCCCTGGGGGCGGCCCCGGGCCATGCTGTGATCCACGCCGGCGGCCTCCAGATCGCGCACGTAGATGGTGCCGTCCTCGTCGTCGGCGACCTTGCAGCTCATGAACGTGGGGGCGCCGAACTGCGCAGCGGCGATCATGGAGTTGCCCGCACTGCCGCCGCTGGCATGGCTGGCTTTCACCAAATGGCCCTGAAGCTGTGTCAGCAGCTCCGCTTGCCGCGCTTCGTCCACCAGGGTCATGAGACCCTTGTCCACGCCCATGGCGCTGAGCTCCTCATCCCGAACCTGGATTTCAGTATCGACCAGGGCCGCGCCCATCCCGTAAACGGCGTATTTTTTCATTCTTGGTTCGTACTCCTCTGATTGGCGCGTTATTATCCGCCACCCCCGACCCATTGCAACCGGGTGTGCTGTAAACTCCGAGACCATGGCCAGAACCCGTCGACCTTTTTTGAAACTGTTCCTCGCCCTTGCGGTTGCGGGAGCGCTTTTCATGGTTTACCTGGACGTACGCATTACCGCTACCTTTACCGACAAGATGTGGGAAATCCCGGCCAAGGTGTATGCACGGCCGCTGGAACTGTTTCCAGGCGCGAGCCTGGCGGCGGACGACCTGGCCTGGGAGCTCGAGATTCTCGGCTATCGCACTGTCACCGCCCCGCGCCGACCGGGAGAGGTAGTGCGCGCCGGTAACCAATTTGAGCTGTATACCCGCGGCTTCGATTTTCCCGGTGAACGCGAGCCACCCCGTCAGGTGCGTCTGGTCGTGGAAGGCAAGCGGCTGCAGTCTTTGAATGACAGCAGCGGCGCCATCGACCTGATGCGCCTGGATCCGGTGCAGATCGGTGGCATTTACCCCCAGCACGGTGAAGACCGGATTCTGGTGCGGCTGCAGGATGTGCCGGAAAGCCTGCTGGCCACCCTGCTTGCTGTAGAAGACCAGCGTTTCTATCATCACTGGGGCTTTTCGCTGACCGGTATCCTCCGTGCGGCAATCAGCAATGTCCGCTCCGGCCAGGTGGTTGCCGGCGGCAGCACCATCACCCAGCAGCTGGTGAAGAACTATTATCTGACGCCCGAGCGCACCATTGTCCGCAAGGTGACGGAGCTGTTGATGGCGGTGTTGCTGGAGCTGCACTTCAGCAAGGAGCAGATTCTCGAGAGCTATATCAACGAGGTGTATCTGGGTCAGGAGGGCCCGCGTGCGATCCATGGTTTCGCCCTGGCCGCGCGCCACTATTTCGACCGCCCGCTGGAGCAGCTGGGGCTGCACCAGCAGGCGCTCCTGGTCGGTATGGTCAAGGGGCCTTCCCTGTACAATCCCCTGCGCAATCCCGAGCGCGCCCGCGAGCGCCGCAACCTGGTGCTGGATGTGATGGTGGAGCAGGCACTGGTGTCGGCTGAGCAGGCCGCGATGGCCCGGGAGATGCCGCTGGATCTTAACAACCGTCAGGGCATTCGCGACAGCTTCCCGGCTTTCCTGGACCTCGTGCGACGCCAGTTGCGGCTCGAATACCGCGACGAAGACCTGACCACAATGGGGCTCAGCATTTTCACCAGCTTCGACCCGCTGATCCAGCGCCAGATCGAACAGAGCAGCACCGCTATCCTGAAGCAGCTTGACGCCTCAGGCGAGCTGCAGACGGCTTCCGTGGTCACCCGCTTTGACAGCGGGGAAGTTGCGGCCCTGGTGGGTGGGCGCCAGGTGCGCTACGCCGGTTTCAACCGCGCCCTGGACGCCAGGCGCCCGGCCGGGTCCCTGCTCAAGCCTGCGGTATACCTTGCGGCTCTGGAGCAGCCCGGGCGCTATACTCTGGCCACGCCGCTTTCGGACACGCCGCTGCAGGTGCCTGGCCCCAGGGGCGAGGTCTGGGAGCCACGCAACTTTGACCGCCAGGCCCATGGTGACGTGCTGCTGCATCGGGCCCTGGCCAATTCCTACAACCTCGCGACCGCGCGCCTGGGCCTGGCCATCGGGATCGAGAGCGTAGTGGACATGATGCGCCGTCTCGGGATCGAAGGCCCCATTCCCGAGGTGCCGGCGCTGACGCTGGGAGCGGGTGAATATTCCCCCATGGACATGGCGGCCATGTATCAGAGTATTGCCGCAGGTGGCTTTCGCATGCCCCTGCGCAGTATTCGCGATATTGTCGACGCCGACGGCAAGCCCCTGCGCCGCTATCCGCTGGACTATGACCGTACGGTCAGTCTGCAGGCGGTGCATTTGCTGCATTATGCTTTGCGCGAAGTGCTGCGTGAGGGCACCGGTCGCGGCGCCTATGCCTATTTGAACAGCAACTTTCAGGCCGCGGGCAAGACCGGCACCACCAACGACGGCCGCGATTCCTGGTTCGCCGGGTTCTCCGGCGACCTGCTGGCGGTGACCTGGATCGGTCGCGACGACAACGGCGGCACGGGACTCACCGGCAGCACCGGCGCGCTCAAGGTCTGGGCCCACTTCATGGCCAACGCCAGCCAGCGCTCGCTGGCCTATGGAATGCCGGAAGACATGCAGCCGCACTGGGTGGATGGCAACACAGGTTACCTCACTGGCGAGGGCTGTCCCGGTGCCCGCTTGATGCCATTCGTGACCGGCTCTGAGCCACGCCAGCGCAGCAACTGCACTGGCAAGGAGAGTTCTGGCCCTATCCGTGACTGGTTTCAGTCCCTGTTCAGAGGTAATAACTGATGCTGCAAGATTTCGTGTTCAAGCTCGGTGCGGTGCTGGGCCTCGCATTGGCGCTGACGGGCTGCTCAATCTATACCCTGCCTGGCAGCGAACGGGCGCCGGTCGAAACCCGTCCTGTCCCCGAGGAAACCGTGCCCGACAGGCCGGCACCGCCGCCGCCAGCGCCGCCGCCTCCGGCGACAGATCCCGGCGTGAGCTCCGCTACTGCCGGCCTGTTGGACAAGGCCAATACAGCTTCGTCGCAGGGCGACTACGAGCAGGCGCTGGCGCTGCTGGAGCGCGCCCAGCGCATCGACCCCAACAGCGCTGAAGTCTACCTGCAACTGGCGCGTGTCTACGCCGCTCAGGGTCACGCGGACAAGGCCCGTGATACGGCCTCCCGCGGCACCTTGTACTGCCGAGACGAGCGGGAGTGTGCGGCTCTGCGCGCGCTGGCGCGCTAGGGTATAGCCCGGCTGGGCGCCCCCGGCTGGGCGCCCCCGACTACAGGTTCTCGCACACGACCCGGAAGCCGTCGCTGTCGGGTTCAAAGCGCAGCTGCTGGTTGATACAGGCAGGATTGTCGCCGGCGGAGTGACTGACAAAAATGATCTGAGTGTCGCTGTTGGCGGCTATGTGATCCACCGCGTTCAGCAGCAGGCGGCGATGGGCGCCATCCAGGCCCAGGGTGGGTTCGTCCAGCAATAGAATAAGCGGTGATTTCACCATGGCCCGGGCCAGCAGCACCATGCGCTGCAGGCCGAAAGACAGGGTGTCGAAACTCTCCCTGCTGCAGGCCGCCAGCCCCAGCGCCGCCAGCCACTGCTCCGCGCTGCGGCGCTGGACATCGCCCCAGTCATCGAACAGGCCCACGCTGTCGAAGAACCCGGAAACCACCACCTCAACCACTTTCATGTTGCGGGCAAAATTCAGCTGCAGCTGAGTGTCCAGCTGACCATACTTCTGCTTGATCTCCCAGATGCTCTCACCGCTGCCGCGCTTGCGCCCGAACAGGGTGATGTCCTGGCCGTAGGCCTTGTGGTTGTCGCCGGTAATCAGGCTTAGCAGGGTGGTTTTGCCGCAGCCATTGGGCCCGGCAACGCAGCAGTGCTGGCCGCGCTCCAGGCGCCAGTCCAGGCTGCGCAGAACCTGCAGTTCCCCGTAGGCGACGCTGACATTGCGCAGGTCCAGCAGCGGGCCCTCGGGAAGGCTGTAGCTGCGCGGCGCCGGCGGTGGCAGCGCCGCCAGGGGTGGTAGCGGCGGCTGCATCAGGGCCTGCACGTCCTCGCGTGCGAGCACGCTGTCGCGTTCGCCGCTGCACAGCTCCCGACCCGCGTTGAGCACCAGCACGTGGCTGACCCCGGCCGGCACGTCTTCCAGCTGCCGACAGAGCAGCAACAGGCTGCGCTCACCCGCCAGCAACTCGTCGATCGCATCCTGTATGGCCTGCTGGCTGGCCCGGTCCAGGCCATCCAGGGGACTGTCCAGGATCAATAGCGCGGGCCGGCTCAGCAGCGCCCGCACCAGCAGGGTCTTGCGCATTTCGCCAGTGGAAATAAAGCGCAGCCCACGCTCCAGAACATGGCCCAGACGCAGCCGGGCCACCCAGTGATTGAACTGCTCATCCGGCTCGCGGCCGTCGAGGATGATGTCGCGCACCCGGGTGCCGGGATCCGAGGCATCCGCCCGGTATTCCGAGTCATCCAGCTTGCGATCCCGGGCGCACAGCGCCTGGGCCTGCTCGAAACAGACATAGGCGATGCCCTCCTGCTCCAATGCCGGGGTGCTTGAGTAGTCTCCGGAGAAGTGGCTGGCCTGGTGGCTGAGGATCCGCGCCAGGCTGGTTTTACCGGCGCCGTTGGGGCCCACGCAGGCCCAGTGCTGCCCTCGCTGCAAATCCCAGTTCAACTGGCGCAGGGCAGGTTTGGCGCGGTACACCAGGCTCACTGCCCGCAGGCTGAGCATGTTCTGGTCGTTGGTCATGGTTAAATCCTATAATCGTTGCTGACCCTGAAAGGATATCCGCGGTGCCTGTATCCCTGCTGCAAATGCTGGAGACTCGTCTGGCGACCCATCGGCCGGCCAAACCCTGGCTGCGGCCGCTGATGAAACGCTCGGCCGTGGCGCTGGTGCTGCAGGTGCGGGAAGGCGAGCTGCACATTCTAATGATCAAACGCGCAGAAAGGGAGGGCGATCCCTGGTCCGGGCACATGGCTTTCCCGGGCGGGCGCATGGATCCTGGCGATGCCCACGGTTATGCGGTCGCTCTGCGCGAAACCCGGGAGGAGGTGGGGCTGGATCTGGAGCGTCAGGCTCACTGCATCGGCCGCCTGTCGGACATCAATGCCAGACCCCATCGCGGCACTTTCGGCATGGCGGTCAGCCCCTTTGTGTTTCGCATGGACCGCCCCGCCAGCTTTCGCATCAACCACGAGGTCGCGGAAGTGGTCTGGGTGCCGCTGGAATTCCTGCTGGACAATGCCAATCGCGAAACCATGCGCTGGCAGCGCAACCGCCTGACCTTGAAAATGCCATGTTACCTATACGGTCGCTACCGGATATGGGGGCTGTCACTGGCCATGCTGGATGAGCTGATGGATCTGGTTGAGGATACGGATCAGCGTCGCCGCAGCTGGCGGCGCTGAAACCGTAGCGGTTCAGCGTATCTGGCGCAGAAACTCCTTGGTATCCAGCATCAGCTCGCGCAGGGCGGGGTCTTCCCGGCTGGCCTCCAGCAGCGCTTCGCTGCCCACTTCGCCACGCAGGTAGGCCGCCAGCAAATCCAGCAGCACCGGCGTCATTTTCGGCTCGCGCTCCCAGCGCGGGGCGTTGACCAGATTGCCCGTGACCCGATCCCCATGCAGCTGCAGCCAGTAGCCGCCGCAGCTGGACAGACGGTAGTCGCCGATGCGCCCGTAACTGATATTGGGTGTGTCTGGGTTGAAGCCCCCCGGCACTTCTTCGCTGATACGGTAAAGCGCCATGACCCAGCGGCTGCCGAGCGGGAATGCCTCGGCATCCGGCCGGCAATAGTCGCGGGCCTTCAGCCACAAGCGCACATCCTCATTGAACTCGCGCCCGCGCAGGATGCGGTCCACGCTCAGATCCAGGGAATTACCCTTCCCCCCCAGCACGGTGACGGCGGCCACCAGGTCGGTCTGTGCCTGGACTTCGGCGAAACTGCCCTGCCAGATGCAGCTGCATTCTTCCTCTGGCGCGCCCCGGGCCAGGCCTGCCCCGAGCGCCAGAGCGATGCCGGTGAGCTGAATCAGGAGGCGCTGCCAGACAGCCACGGCAATCCGCCTATTGCAGCGCTCGCGCTGCCTGAAGCGCAAAGTAGGTGAGAATGCCGTCGCAGCCGGCGCGCTTGAAGGACATGAGCGATTCCAGCATCACCGGCTCCTGGGCCAGCCAGCCGCGCTCGAAGGCGGCCATGTGCATGGCATACTCGCCGCTGACCTGGTAGGCAAAGGTCGGGGCTTTCAGTTCGTCCTTTACCCGGCGCACAATGTCCAGGTAGGGCATGCCCGGTTTCACCATGATCATGTCTGCACCCTCGGCCAGGTCCAGCGCGCACTCGTGCAGAGCCTCGTCACTGTTGCCCGGGTCCATCTGGTAGCTGTACTTGTTGCCGCCCTTGATGTTGCCGGCGGAACCTACCGCATCGCGGAAGGGCCCATAGTAGCTGGAAGCGTACTTGGCGGCGTAGGCCATGATCAGCGTGTTGTGATGGCTGTGTTTTTCCAGCACGGTGCGGATGGCGCCGATACGGCCGTCCATCATGTCCGAGGGGGCTACCACGTCCGCTCCGGCATCCGCATGGGACAGTGCCTGCTGGACCAGGGCATCGCTGGTGACGTCGTTCAGGACGTAGCCGCTATCATCTATGATCCCGTCCTGGCCATGGGTGGTGTAGGGATCCAGGGCGACATCGGTGATCACGCCCAGGTCCGGCAGGGCGTCCTTCAGCGACTTCACCGCCCGCTGTACCAGGCCATCCGGATTCCAGGCCTCTTCCGCGCGCAGGCTCTTTTTGTCAGCGGAAACCACCGGGAACAGGGCCAGAGCCGGTACGCCAAGGCTCAGCGCTTCCCTGGCCTGCGCAACCAGCAGGTCGATGCTGAGGCGTTCGATACCGGGCATGGAGGCAATGGCCTCGCGCTGGTTACTGCCCTCCAGCACGAACACCGGGAAGATGAAGTCCGCCGGGGACAGGGTGTTTTCCCGCACCAGGCGCCGGGAGAATTCCTGCGCCCGCAGCCGGCGCATGCGAGTCTGGGGGAAGGGGCCGCGTTGGCTCTGGAACATGGTCTCGGTCTCCGGTCAGAGGCTGGCGAAGGCGGCGCGCGCAGCGGCCACAGTTTCGGCAATGTCGGCGTCAGTGTGCGCCGCGGACATGAACCCGGCCTCATAGGAAGCGGGGGCCAGATACACACCGGCGTCCAGCATGGCATGGAAGAAGCGGTTGAAGGCCGGTGTGTCGCAGGCCATCACCTGACTGTAATTGGTGACCGTTGCCGCGTCAGTGAAGAAGCCGCCGAACATGGTGCCGGCGTGATTGGTGGTGAACGGCACGCCGGCCGCGGCTGCGGCCTGTTCCAGGCCAGCACACAGCTGGCTGGTGCGTGTGAACACGGGCTCATAGAACCCCGGTGCCGAGATCACTTCCAGGGTGGCAAGGCCTGCGGCCATCGCGATCGGATTGCCGGACAAGGTGCCAGCCTGGTACACCGGCCCCAGCGGCGCGATCTGCTCCATGAACTCGCGCTTGCCGCCGAAGGCGCCCACTGGCATGCCGCCGCCAATCACCTTGCCCAGGCAGGTGAGGTCCGCCTCAATGCCGTAGAACCCCTGGGCGCCCTTCAGGCCGAAGCGAAAGCCGGTCATCACCTCGTCAAGAATCAGCACGGCGCCGTGCTTGCTGCACAGCTCGCGCATGGTTTCCAGAAAGCCGGGCTGCGGCGGGATGCAGTTCATGTTGCCGGCAACCGGTTCGACAATCACACAGGCGATGTGGTCGCCATGTTCGGCAAAGGCGCGGCGCAGGTCCTCACTGTCGTTATAGGTGAGGGTCATGGTGTGATCCGCCAGCGCGGCGGGCACCCCCGGCGAGCTGGGTACACCCATGGTCAGGGCGCCGGAGCCGGCTTTTACCAGCAGGGAGTCGGAGTGCCCGTGATAGCAGCCCTCAAACTTGACGATGGTATCCCGGCCGGTGCAACCGCGCGCCAGGCGGATGGCGCTCATGGTGGCCTCGGTGCCGGAGTTCACCATGCGGACCAGGTCCATGCCCGGCATGATCTCGCAGATCCGATCCGCCAGCTGGATTTCCAGTTCGGTGGGGGCGCCAAAGCTCAAGCCTTTTTCGCTCTGGCGGATGACCGCCTCGCGCACGTGCGGATGGTTGTGGCCCATGAGCATCGGGCCCCAGGACAGCACGTAGTCGATATAGCGCTTGCCCTCGCAGTCATGGAAATAGGCGCCATCGGCGCGCTCGACAAACACCGGCGTGCCGCCCACGGCCTTGAAAGCCCGGACCGGGGAATTGACTCCGCCGGGAATGTGCTGGCGGGCGCGTTCGAACAATTGCTTGGATGTGCTCATGGGTTCCTGTCCTGGTCTGGTGCGGGCACGGCCTCCGGCGTGTCAGCCGGCGACTGGTTGGTCTGTGGTGGGCTCAGTATAGCCAGAGTTGTTGCCCCGCCTGCGTCAAAACGGCCTCACCACTGCCAAAATGATGATAGCAAACAGGAACAGAACTGGTATCTCATTGAAAAACCTGTAGAAAACATGGCCGTGACGGTTGGTGTCAGCATTGGCTTCGCGCACGTAGCGGCCGCACTGGAGGTGGTAGCCGATGAGGAAGGCGACACCGGCCAATTTCACCCAGAGCCAGGTGGCAGCCAGGTAATAGTTCGGGTTGCTGATGATCAGGGCGATGCCAAAGGCAATGGTGAGCAGCATGAACGGGGTTACAAACCGGTACAGTTTACGCGCCATGACGGCGAGCTGGGCGCGGGTGGCGGCGTCTTCACTGGCGGCAAAGTAGACCAGTATCCGCGGCAGGTAGAACAGGCCGGCAAACCAGCAGACCATGAAAATCAGATGAAAGGCCTTGAGCCACAGCATGGGAACGATCCTGCGCCTTGTACGCGAATGTGTGAGGCCGAATATTAACAGTTATCCGCGGCGAGTTTGCTTTTATACTAGGATGTTTGTTTATTGCCGGGGAGCGAGCATGATCAGGGCAGGTATTGTTGGAGGCACCGGGTACACGGGGGTTGAGCTGTTGCGGCTGCTCGCGCTGCACCGTGAAGTGGACGTCGTAGCCATCACTTCTCGTGCGGAATCCGGGCGTCGGGTGGATGACCTGTTTCCCAACCTGCGGGGCCATTTCGACCTGGCCTTTGCCGAGCCCGATGTGGCGCTGCTGGCTGCCTGTGATGTGGTGTTTTTCGCCACCCCGCACAACGTTGCCATGCAGCTGGTGCCGGAGCTGCTGGCCGCGGGTACCCGGGTCATCGACCTCTCCGCTGATTACCGGATCCGCGATGCCGCCCTGTGGTCCCAGTGGTACGGTGAGCCGCACAGTAGCCCGAAGCTGCTGGCGGAAGCGGTCTACGGTCTGCCGGAAGTCAATCGCGACCGTATTCGGGATGCGCGCCTGGTTGCCTGCCCTGGCTGTTACCCCACGGCGATTCAGCTCGGCTGGATACCGCTGTTGGCCCGAGGCCTGGTTGATCCGGCCACGCTGATTGCCAGCGCCGCTTCTGGTGCCAGCGGCGCTGGCCGTCAGGCGAAGATCGATAATCTACTGAGCGAGGTGGCCGGGAGCTTCAAGGCGTATGGCGTGAGCGGACACCGCCATCTGCCGGAAATCGAGCAGGGCCTGGCTGACGCATCTGGCGCTCCGGTGGCGGTAACCTTTGTGCCCCATCTGCTGCCTATGGTGCGCGGCATCCATGCCACGCTGTTTGCCCGCCTGTGCGGGCCAGCGGGAGATTTGCAGGCCTTGTATCAGGACTATTACGCTGATGAGCCGTTTGTTGATGTGCTGCCCCGGGGCATGTTCCCGCAGACGCGCACGGTCAAGGGTGCCAATCGCTGCCAACTGTCGATCATGGTGCCGCAGGACCGGGACACGGTGGTGGTGATGTCCACCATCGATAACCTGGTGAAAGGCGCCTCTGGTCAGGCGGTACAAAACATGAACATCATGTTCGGCCTGCGCGAGCAGGCGGGCCTGGAATTGGTAGGTCTGCTTCCCTGAGGTGTCCGTGAACAGCGATCGCTACCGCACGGTGGTTCGACGTTACCACGTCCGTCACCAGCAAATCGTGGTACTGGTGTTGGCTCTCGCCGCAGCATTGGTCCTGTGTGCTGGTTTCGTGCTCGGGCGGCAGTCTGCCTTCAGCGGGGTTGGTATCGACCCCCAGCGCTATCGGGCTCAGGCAAAGGCTCTTGAGGATGCGCGGGCAGAACAGGCTGAGCTCAGCCACCAGCTGGGTGTGCTGACGGCTCGGCACGACGTTGATCGCGCAGCGCTGGAGCTGGTGCGCCAGGAGCTCGCAGGACAAAGGGAGCAGATAGCAGGCCTGGAAGAGGGTATCCGGTTCTATCGCAGCCTGATGGCACCCGGAGAAATCGCCCAGGGGTTCAGTCTTCGCAAGATTGAACTGGTGGCGCGGGAAGAACCGGGGCGCTACGGTTTCCGCATTGTTGCCCAGCAGGAGGCACGCAAGCATACGCCGCTGCAAGGTGAGCTTTACGCCGAAGTCAGCGGACAAGAGGCGGGTGAACCGCGCAGTTATCCGCTGGCGGAGTTGAGTGCTGACCTCGAGAGCACCGTCCTGCCCCTGCGGTTTCGCTATTTCCAATCGATAGAGGGTGATCTGCTGCTACCGGAGGGCTTCGAACCCCAGGCGGTCAGTATTGTGGCAACCTTGTCCGTGCCCGAAAAGGCCGAGGCGCGGGAGCAGTACCCCTGGCAAGTACAGGAGAAATTTAGCCATGTTGGGAAGTAAGCGCGGCAGGGAAGCGGTTCCCGGTGGCACCACCCTGGTCTCCCGTGAAACCACGATCAACGGCGACCTCCATTTTAGTGGCAACCTGGAGGTCGAAGGTCTGATCAAGGGAAGTGTGATTGCCGAGGTTGGCAAAGAGGCCATGGTTCGCATAGCTGCGGCTGGGCGGGTCGAGGGTGAGATCAGGGCGCCCATGGTCATGATCAATGGTGCCGTCAAAGGGGTCGTGTATGCCACCCGGCATCTGGAGTTGGCGCCTTGTGCCAGGGTGACCGGTGATGTCTATTACAGCATCATTGAAATGCTCGCGGGGGCTGAGATCAACGGCCGTCTGCTACACCGGTCGGAGAAGGAGGGGGCCGGCGAGCCCGCCCCTGCCGGGGAACTCCAGCGGCGTGTTGCGAGTACGCCGCGGACCTTGCCCAATCCGCCCCCGGTCAAGGCACCTCCAGCTAAAGTTGACTAGAATACTCGGACTTACCATAATGCCTCCCCAATGCAGTCAAGTCGGGGACAGTGTGACCCCGGGGAAAAGTCATGTCCGTAGCTGAATCTTTCAATCCCGCCGGTATCAATCTCACTGCCCGGGCGGTAGCGTTCACGATAGTCGATCTGGGCGGTGTTGGAGGCGCCACCAAGGCGGTAGAAAGCGGTGACCTGCGGCAGATGATGG